>NZ_KV826352.1:0-71738 GCF_001835895.1 Staphylococcus sp. HMSC034C12
TTTCACTTATCCAGATACTTTATGTCCCAGCCTCGTGTTTTTATATACTTCCCACTAATTGGGGTCAGTCCAGATATTCATCTATGGGTTTTTTATAATGTTAGGGTTTAATATACGAGCAAGATAAATTTACTGTATTTTTGAAACTGTTTTTATCTTTGAACTCAATTTTTACTTTAGTTTGTCTTATGTTAGATATATTACTCTAACATTTCTGAAACACGAGCATCTTCAATACCAGTGATTGGAAAATATTGAGATAAATAAAAAGCAATAATAAGTAAAGCAATTGTCATACCAACAAAAAGAATATCTTTGTATGAGAAAGGTGCTTTATAATAATAGGTACGTGGGCCATCTTTAAATCCTTTTGATTCCATAGCTACTGATAATTGATGTGCACGACGTATGTTTTGACTTAAAACTGGAATAAGTAAGTGTTTTATACGTTTAAATCCACGATAATTGGAAGCATCAATCATTTGGTAACGCATTTTTAAAGAACGTCTTAATTGGATAAATGATGTGAAAATAAGTGGTACCATACGAATAGCAGCCATAAATGCATAGGCGATTTTAGGTTTTACTTTTAAATGTTGCATTAAACTATAGAAAATCATTACAATTTGCGATGTTAATGCAATTAACACACCAAACATTGAAACAGTAATTGTTCTTAAAGATAAGTGAAGACCTCTTACAATGCTCTCAGTACTAATATGAATAATTCCCCATTCAAATAACATATGTGTACCATCACCATATAAAATCATGAATAATGATGATAGCAAGGCAAAGAGAATGGTTGCTGATAAAAATGCAGCAATGACTTTAAAAGCTGTACCATTAAAAGATAATAAAAATATAAACATTAATAAAGTAATATAAATCATGTAATCAAAATTATGCACAAAAATGATAAAAATAAATAATAAAACTCCAAGAATTAATTTCGTAATAATATTTACATCATCTACAAGTGTATGACGCTTTTTCCAACGTTCAAACATTTGATTCACCTGCCATTTCTAAAAGCTTATGATTTTCTACGACAAGTCGACGTGTTGGATAACGATGAATAATTTCAGGGTCATGCGTCACCATTACGATAGTTTGTCCTTGTTTTACACGTTCTTCAAATAGCTTAATCAATTGAAATGTATTATGACTATCAAGTCCAAATGTTGGCTCATCTAGTAAAACAATTTCAGCTTTTGAACTTAAAGCAGTTGCTACGCTTAATCGACGTTTTTGACCTGTAGATATTTCAAAAGGATGATGATGTTTAACTTTTTCTAAATGTAAAAGTTTCAAAAGATGCTCAGTTTCTTCTTTCGATTTTGCTTTATCAAGATGATTATAATGAATATTAATTTCGTCATAAACTGAATTTGTAATAAATTGAAGTTCAGGATTTTGGTATACAAGATACATATTTTGAGCAGCATCTTTAATTTTCTTCAGTAATCGCTTCTCATAAAACATTGTACCGTTGTATTTCACTAATTGCATCATAGATTCGAGTAAAGTAGTTTTACCAGCTCCATTTTTTCCAGTAATTGTAATCCATTCTCCAGGATGAATATTTAGTTCTGAAACTTCAAATAGTATATTTTTACTACGAATTATTTGTCCGTTTTGAAATTTAAAAAGTGTATTGGAATATTGGGGAGTTAAATCTTTTCGAATAGGTGCATAATCCCAAGCATGAGGATGCCATACGCCAAATTCAGTGAGTAACGATTCACAATGTTTGAGTATGTATTCAGGTGTATTATCAGCTATAATTTCTCCATCATAGTTCATTAATATGACTCGATCTACATGATGCCAAATATGTTCCACTTTATGTTCTACAATTAATACCGTTTGATCAGTCCATAAGTGAATTAATCGTTGCCATAAGTCAGCAGTTGCTTGTACATCTAACATAGCTGTAGGTTCATCTAAAAAGAGTGTATCAGCTTTCTGTAAAATCGTTTCAACGATAGCAAGCTTTTGTTTCATACCACCACTTAAATTATTTACGAAAGTTGAATTATCCACATCTAAATCTACAGACGCAAGTGCTTTTTTAATTTGTTCATCCATGTCTTCTCTTGGCACTTTTTGATTTTCTAAGACGAAAGCTAATTCTTCGTAAACTTTTGGCATACAAAATTGTGTATCTGGGTCTTGAAAAATAACCCCCGAATTAGGATCAATGTCTAGTTCATCATATTTCATCGGTAATTCTATAAGATTAGGAACAATGCCACTAAGGACATTAAGCAATGTGCTTTTACCAGATCCTGAAGGACCTAGTAAAAGCACTTTTTCTTTATCTTTAATTTCTATATTTAGATTATCGAAAATTTTTCGATCACCATTTGGATATTTTAGACGTAAATTTTTGACTTTTAACACAATCATTTCCCCTTATAAGTTGTCGTAATCTTTTTGAGAGGCAGGACGGAATAATTTAGTTACTCCAGTTTGATCTAAGGCTTTTACAATTAAATAAGAGAGTATACCAGACAGTACAATACCACTAATAGCACGGAAAATGATGAAAAGTAGTAAGTTCCAACCCGCAACTTCGTTTAGATAGCCGTAAAAATAATCTACAGGGAAAGATACTAATGCTGTTACTAAACCAGCTAACATTGCTACCATTAAAGAACGTGATTTGTATTTAAAGATAGCAAACACAACTTCACATGCTAGACCTTGTAAAATGGCATATACTATAGTAGGAATATCAAATTTCCCCATAACAATAGTTTCACCTGCACCAGCAGCAAATTCAGCAATTAATGCAATACCTGGTTTAGGAATAATTAAGTAAGCCACAATAGCAGCCATAAACCAAATACCGTATGTAAGTTGCTCTAGATGTATACCAGCTACTTGAGCTAAATTATATGGCAACCACCATAAGTTATAAATGATTGCAAAAATAACAGCAATCAGCACCGTAACTAGAATTTCTGAAAGTTTTAAACCTTTAGACATAAAATAGTTCCTCCTAAAAAAACGCACAACCCTTCGTAGAAAAGTTGTGCGTAAGTTTAAATAAAAATGCTATTGATTATTAAAAACATGATTTATTTAAGTTAACACTTTCCTACGCTAGTTTTTAACTAGATCAGGTTCAAAGGGTTTGAGGTTAAGCCTCATCTCAGTGCTATACACCCCTAGTGCATTTATATTTTATTTATTTTAAATGTATGACTTTTAATAGTAGATGTCAAGATGCTTTTAATCTATATTTAATTAAAAATAAATTATAATTAAACAGTTTACATATTTAACAATTAAAATGTAATTAGTTCTAAAAATAATGAAAGAAAGTAGGATAGATTTATTTCCAACTCAGCCATCGATAGCCAATATATTAAAAATACCTGAGACAGCTTGTATGTCTCAGGCTTATTCATTAAATATTCTTAATGATGACATAAATAAGAAAATTAGTCTAATGTATTTTGAACATCTTGTTTAGTTTGTTCAATATCATCAGTTTTTTCTTCTTTTTGTTCTTTTAATTTTTCTTCATATTCTTTTGCTTTTTTTGCATCTTCATGTGTCATAGGACAACTCTCCTTTTTCATAGATTACTTTACAAAACTAATATACCCAATTAATAAAAGAATAAACTTCATCTCAGTCTAGAGAAGTATTTTATTTTTTATTAAAGACAAGAATAGAAAGTTCATATATAATTAATTTTGAGGTGAACTGTATGTCTTTTCTTAAGAAACACGCCGAGATTATCTATAGTTACTTGATCGGTATCGTTTCACTCTTCACAGGTCTCATTATCTTAATCAATTTGCCTTTAATCCATAAACTAAAAGATAAAGATAAAATTGATTTAAAAATACATAATATATGGGACTTTCTTAATGCATTTTTTAGTGAAATAATTAGAGTGATGAGTAGATTCATAGGCAACTTTCCAGTTGTAAGTGCAGTCATAATTATTCTATTTGGTATTCTAGTCATATTGATTGGATATACGTTATTTAGAACAACCAAATACGATTACGACATCTCAATTTTCTTTTTAGTTATTGGTATTTTATACTTCCTCATTACAATTACATTGATGACTCAAGTATATGGTTTTTGGGCAATTATATTCATTATTCCATTTGTGATTCATACAGGATATATTGTTTATAAAGATGAATTGTATCAAGAAAATAGAAAAGTTCATTATTTATGGATTATTATTTCATATGGAATAAGTTACTTGATTACTCAACTGTCATTGTATGGCAAAATCGATGCAAATGAGATTGAGCCTATTGATATTTTAAGTGTAAATACATTCTTCATCATTATGTGGTTATTAGCTCAAGCGGCAATTTGGAATTTCTTATTCTTACGCCGTGCGTTACCTTTAACAAAAGAAGAATTAGGGGAAGAAGAGCCTGAATTATCAAGAACTCAAAAAGGAAACGTTTCGACTCAATCAAAAGTTCATTTTAAACAACTTCAAGATAAAACATCAGAATATGCACGTAAGACAAGAAGAAGTGTAGATTTAGATAAAATTAGATCTAAACGCGATAAATTTAAAAGTAAATTTAAAAATATTGTAGATATAGAAGAAGATGATATTCCTAAGTGGATGAGACCTCCTAAATGGATTAAACCAGCATATGTGGAAATTTTCTGTGGTTTTATCTTATTCTTATTTACATTTATAGAATTTAATAATAGAAATGCTCTATTTGTATCTGGAGAATGGGAATTATCACAAACTCAATACGTGATTGAATGGATTACACTGTTAATATTACTCTTTATTATTATCATTTACATTGCGACGACATTTACTCATTTTTTAAGAGGCAAATTTTACTATTTACAGTTGTTTATGATTAGTATTCTATTCTTCAAATTGCTTACTGAATTTATTAATATAATGATTCATGGTCTATTACTTTCAATATTTATTACACCTACATTAATTATTATGTTAATACCTGTAATTATAGCATTTTCGTTGCAATTAAAAGAAAAACCATAATCTGAGTAAGGGAGTGGAACAGAATTCATTTTTGAATTCAGTGTTCCACTTCTTTTTTTAATTTAATATTTAGGTGAAGAATTTTAAATTTGTTAAAATAGTAGAGTAGATTACAATAGATTCGTTACAAAAATTAAAATAGGAGAAATTAAAATGAAAATAGCAACTTTAAATAAAGGCAAAGAAACTAAATATTTAAATCAATATCCTTTAGTTGAAGAAGAAGATATTTTTCAACACGATCATTTAAAAGAAGGTGACTTGTTTAATATAGTTACTGAAAATAACCAATATATTGCAACAGCTTATGTAGGACGTCAACATAAAGGATTAGGATGGGTAATCACATATAGCCAAGAAGAAGATATCAATATTACTTTCTTTGAAAATTTATTTAAAAAAGCGCTAGAAGAAAGAGAGTATTACTATAATATAGAAGGAACTAATGCTTTTAGACTATTTAACGCTGAGGGAGATGGCGTTGGAGGTTTAACTATTGATAATTACAATGGACATCTACTTATTCAATGGTATTCAAAAGGAATTTACAAGTTTCGTTATATAATTATTGAAGCAATAAAAAAAGTATTTAAATTTGAATCAGTTTTTGAAAAAATGCGCTTTAAAGATACGGAGTATACAGGAGGACATGTACTTGGAGAAACTCCGGAATTTCCAATAGTTATTGAAGAAAATTTTACATTTTACAATGTTGATTTAAACGATGGATTAATGACAGGAATATTTTTAGATCAAAAAGAAGTTCGTAAAAAATTACGTGATTATTTTGCCGAAAATAGAAGTATTTTAAATTTATTTAGTTATACGGGCGCGTTTTCAGTGGTAGCATCTAAAAATGCTAAAGTTACAACAAGTGTAGATTTAGCTAATCGTTCTCGTACATTAACTGAAGAAAATTTTGGGTTAAATGGTGTAGACCCTAAAAGTCAATATATCTATGTCATGGATACATTTGATTTTTATAATTATGCAGCACGTCATGGAAAACAATATGACACAATAGTCATTGATCCACCTAGTTTTGCGCGTAATAAAAAGAAAACTTTTTCAGTACAAAAAAATTATGATGATTTAATTAATGGTGCTTTAGATGTTTTAGCACCAGATGGTACATTGCTTCTATGTACAAATTCAAGTGCTTTTTCTTTAAAAGCATTTAAAAATGTAATTAAGAAAACATTGGAACAAGCTAACGTAGAATATGAAATAGAAGAAGTCATGGGATTACCAAAAGACTTTAAAACACATCCACATTATAAACCTTCTAAATATTTAAAAGCTGTATTCATAAATATTAAGCATTAAAGTACTGAAATAGGGTATTAAATGTATATTGAAAATATTATGAAAAACGAAAGGTGAGTCAGTAAGTGGGTATTATTAATAAAATTACAAATGGAGTTACTGATAAAGTTGGTAAAAAGGTCTTAGATATAGAAGAAATTAACGAAAAAGATATCTTACCTAAAAATGAAGAAGAAATTGCACAACGTAGAGAAAAAGCTAAAGCTGTTGTTAAGAAAAAATCTTTATTATCTTCAGGGATGAGTGTTGTGCCAATTCCAGGATTAGACTTTGGTGTAGATATCAAATTGATGAAAGATATTATTGAAGATATTAATAAAATTTATGGTCTTGATCAAAAACAAGTCAATTCTCTTGGTGAAGATGTTAAAGAACGTATTTTATCAGCAGCAGCAATTCAAGGTAGTTCAATGATTGGTGAAAAAGTAACTAGTGGTGCTTTGAAATTAATTATTAGAGATGTTGCTAAGCGTACAGCAGCAAAACAAACAAAATGGTTCCCAATAGTGGGACAAGCTGTTTCAGCTTCAATTAGTTACTACTTTATGAATAAATTAGGTCAAGATCATATAGAAAAATGTGAAAAAGTTTTACGTGATATTATTTAATTTTTTAAAAATGTAGTATAATAAAAGGGAAGAAATTTATATATAACATTAGAAAATTGACTAACATAACGCTATACCTATTATAAGTAATCAAACTTTGTTTGATTACTTATATAATGACTGCTACTTTATTAATATAAGTGTATTTTTCGATAATAATTCAATTATATAAGAATTGAATTTAGTTATATATTTTGGTAGTGTTAGGGTATGAATTTTTATGTTAGATAATAAGAAAATTAATTTTCTAACTTATGGAGGAGAAATAGATTATGGAACAAAAATCATATGTAATTGTTGACGAAACTGGAATTCATGCACGTCCAGCTACAATGTTAGTGCAAACAGCATCTAAATTTGATTCAGATATTCAATTAGAATATAACGGTAAAAAAGTAAATTTAAAATCAATTATGGGCGTTATGAGTTTAGGTGTAGGTAAAGATGCTGAAATTACTATCTATGCTGATGGAAGCGATGAACAAGATGCAATTCAAGCTATCAGTGAAGTTTTATCAAAAGAAGGTTTAACAGAGTAATTATGTCTAAATTAATTAAAGGTATTGCAGCTTCTGATGGAGTTGCAATTGCCAAAGCATATTTACTAGTAGAACCTGATTTATCATTTACAAATGAGAAAATTACTGATACTGATGCTGAAATTAAAAAGTTCAGAAATGCTTTAGAAGCTTCCAAAATTGAATTAACAAAAATTAGAAATAATGCTGAAAAATCATTAGGTGCAGATAAAGCTGCTATTTTTGATGCACATTTACTTGTACTTGATGACCCAGAATTAATTCAGCCAATTGAAGATAAAATTGCGAATGAGAAAGTCAATGCTCCAGAAGCATTAAATGAAGTTACGACTCAATTCATTACTATTTTTGAATCTATGGATAATGAATATATGAGAGAACGTGCAGCAGATATTCGTGACGTTTCTAAGCGTGTACTTGCTCATCTTTTAGGCGTGGAGTTACCAAATCCTAGTATGATTGATGAAAGTGTAGTTATTATAGGAAACGATTTAACACCATCTGATACTGCACAATTAAACAAAGAGTTTGTTCAAGGTTTTGTTACAAATATTGGTGGACGTACAAGTCATTCTGCAATTATGAGCCGTTCATTAGAAATTGCAGCCGTGGTTGGTACTAAATCGATTACTCATGAAGTAAAACAAGGAGATATGGTTATTGTTGACGGTATTACTGGTGACGTTATCATAGATCCAACTGAAGACGAACTCATTGCTTATCAAAATAAACGTGAGCGTTTCTTTGAAGATAAAAAAGAATTACAAAAACTTCGTGATGCCGAAACTGTAACTGTTGACGGTGAACATGCAGAATTAGCTGCTAATATTGGTACACCTGATGATTTATATGGTGTTATGGAAAATGGCGCTGAAGGAATTGGTCTTTATAGAACAGAATTTTTATATATGGGTAGAGATCAAATGCCAACTGAAGACGAACAATTTGAAGCGTATAAAAAAGTGTTAGAAACTATGAAAGATAAACGCGTTGTTGTACGTACTTTAGATATTGGTGGAGATAAAGAATTACCATATTTAAATTTACCTAAAGAAATGAATCCATTCTTAGGTTATCGTGCAATTCGTTTGTGCTTAGATCAACAAGACATCTTCAGAACACAATTACGTGCGTTATTACGCGCATCTGCTTATGGTAAATTAAATATTATGTTCCCAATGGTAGCCACTATTAAAGAGTTTAGAGATGCTAAAGCTATTCTTTTAGAAGAAAAAGATAAATTAACTAGCGAAGGACAAGAAGTTGCTGATGATATCGAAGTAGGTATCATGGTAGAGATTCCTTCTACTGCTGCGTTAGCTGATATCTTTGCTAAAGAAGTAGATTTCTTTAGTATAGGAACTAATGACTTAATTCAATATACTATGGCAGCTGACCGTATGTCTGAACGTGTTTCATATTTATATCAACCATATAACCCAGCAATTTTACGTTTAGTTAAACAGGTCATTGAAGCTTCTCATAAAGAAGGTAAATGGACTGGTATGTGTGGTGAAATGGCTGGCGATGAAACAGCAATTCCATTATTATTAGGTTTAGGATTAGATGAGTTCTCTATGAGTGCAACCTCTATTCTTAAAGCTAGAAGACAAATTAATGGTTTAAGTAAAAATGAAATGGCGGAATTAGCAAATCGTGCCATTAATTGTGCAACACAAGATGAAGTTAAAGAACTTGTTCATCGCATTTCTAAATAATATTAAAAATACCTGAGACAATTTATGATGTCTCAGGTTCTTTTTTTATGTATTACAGTTGGATATCAAATATTCTGTTGATTTTTTCTAAATCTACATGATACATAGGCTCCTCATTTAATAAGATAAATGGTGTAGAGAATGCATCATATTCTAACATTTCATTACGATAAGAAGGATGCTTAATATTTTTTTCAATAAAATTAATATGATGTTCCGTTAAATAATTTTTTATAAAATTACAAGGTGGACAATCATCTTGTGTATAGATAATTATTTTAGACATAAATCATATTCTCCTTTTAATTATACTTTTCTTACTATATATAAGGTAATTAAAAAATGCAAATTTTGAATTTTATGTGAATTCCATTTAAATTATCTATTAAAAAGTAAACAAAAAAATTTTAGTTACTAATGTTTAGGTATATAATTTAAATCTATAGGATTAAATTTTAAATTATAGAAAAGGTGGTTAAGTATGAATTCTGTCGAAATTAGTCGTTTTTTGACAGGGATGACATTAGGCGTTCATATTATTTTTGCTACTATTGGAGTAGGAATGCCATTAATGTTTGCAATCGCAGAGTTTTTAGGGATCAAAAAGAAAGATCCTAAATATATAGCATTAGCAAAACGTTGGTCAAAAGGGTATACGATTACAGTTGCAGTTGGGGTTGTAACTGGAACAATTATTGGATTACAACTTTCACTTGTTTGGCCTACGTTTATGAAAATGGGTGGCCATGTTATCGCGCTTCCTCTTTTCATGGAAACATTTGCTTTCTTCTTTGAAGCAATCTTTTTAAGTATTTATCTGTATACATGGAATCGTTTTAAAAATCAATGGATACATTTTTTAATTAGTTTACCTGTTATTATTGGTGGTTCATTCTCAGCGTTCTTTATTACTTCAGTGAACTCATTTATGAATACTCCAGCAGGTTTTGAAATGAAAAAAGGTAAAATGGTGAATGTTCAACCATTTGAAGCAATGTTCAATTCTTCATTTTTAGTTAGAGCATTTCATGTTGTTGCAACAGCTGGTATGACGATGGCATTTATTTTGGCAGCAATTGCTGCATTTAAATTATTGAAAAATAAATATAGTGAAGATGCGCCATATCATAAAAAAGCGTTAAAAATGACTATGATTCTTGGATTTATTCAAACATTATTATCAATGTTAGCGGGAGATTTGTCTGCTAAGTTTCTTCATAAAGTACAACCAGAAAAATTAGCTGCATATGAGTGGCATTTTGATACACATTCCAAAGCAGATTTAGTATTTTTTGGTGTCTTAAATGAAAACACTCAAGAAGTTTCAGGAGCTATAAAAATTCCTGGATTACTGAGCTTTTTAGCTGATAATAATATTAATACTAAAGTAAAAGGTTTAAATGAATTTCCTAAAAATGATTTACCTCCATTAATCGTTCATTATTTCTTTGATTTAATGGTAGCTATGGGAATCTTTTGTTTTATCGTATCAGGCATTTTTATATTAGCATTATTGATAAAAAAACTACGTCCTATTATAACTAAAAAAGTAATGCTTTATGCAGTACTTTTAACAGGACCTGCTTCAATGCTTGCTATAGAGTTTGGTTGGTTCTTAACTGAAATGGGACGTCAACCATGGATTGTTAGAGGTTACATGCGTGTTAGCCAAGCTGCTACACAGGCAGGAGGAATTACATTAGTAACAATTTTATTCGGTTTACTTTATTTTGTACTTCTCTTTACATCTGCTTATGTATTATTGAGAATGTTTAGAAATAAACCAGCTCGCGAGGATATTGATAAAGTGATTGGAGGTCAAGAATAATGGATTATACTGGCATAGGTATTACAGTATTATGGACTTTCCTATTTTGTTATATTATCGTAGCGTCTATTGATTTTGGTGCTGGATTTTTAACTTTGCATACAAAATTAACGGGAGAAGAAAAAAAGATTAATCATCTTATAGAAAGATATTTAAATCCTGTATGGGAAGTAACAAATGTATTTTTTGTATTTTTCTTTGTAGGTTTTGTCGGATTTTTCCCAGATTCAGCTCTTTATTTAGGGACAGTGTTATTAGTTCCTGGTTCAATCGCTTTAATTCTTATTTCTATTAGAAGTAGTTTTTATGCTTTTGAACATTATGGACAAGATAATAAACTGCCTTGGATATTTTTATATGGTATTACTGGGCTTTTAATACCCGCAGCACTCGCAACTGTATTGACTATCTCAGAAGGCGGATACATTAATGAACAAGGCAATCATTTTGATTTGGATTGGGTACAATTACTATTAAGTCCTTTTGCATGGTCAGTTGTATTTTTAGCAATTGTAAGTGTGTTATATATATCATCAGGGTTTTTAACATATTACGCTTCTAAAGCAAAAGATAAAGTGGCTTATAAATTTATGCGTCAATGGTTTATGTTCTGGGGTCCACCGATGATTATTATTTCATTATTTGTATTCTTATCATTAAGAATACAAAACTCTAATCACTTTTATAATGCAATTACGCATTATTGGTGGATGTTTGCAATTAGTTTTATTTTCTTCTTAATTGCAGGAATTTTAAATATGATTAAAAAGTATCATGGTTTAGCATTTATTATGGTGATTTTACAAATGGCTTTCGCTTTTTACGGCTACGGTATGAGTAAGTTACCTTATATTCTTTATCCATATATTAAAATTTCAGATTCAGGTGTAAACTCATCAATGGGCTTAGCATTAACGATCGTCTTTATTTTAGGTTTACTTTTATTACTTCCATCGTTAATATTGTTATTGAGATTATTCGTTTTTGATAAACAATATGTGGAAGGTAAAAAGTAATTTAAATTAAGAGAGGAGCTGAAATGAGAGTGATTTATATTTATAGAACTTTGAATAAGTTTCTAGTATATAAATGAACTTATCATTTTAGCTCTTATTTTTTAGATGGGAGTTCCAGAATTCATGGAGAAAGAGTATGTAGTAATAGGATTAGGTCGTTTTGGAGGAAGTATTGTAAGAGAGTTAAACGCTTTAGATATGGATGTTATGGCTATTGATAGAGATGAAGCTCGAGTAAATGAATATAGTGAAATTGCGACACATGCTGTTGTAGCTGACACTACAGATGAAGCGGTAATGAAAAGTTTAGGTATACGAAATTTTGATCATGTCATTGTAGCAATAGGTGAGAATATTCAATCTAGTACATTAACAACTTTAATATTGAAAGAATTAGGTGTTAAAAAAGTTACGGCCAAAGCACAAAACGATTATCATGCAAAGATTTTGAATAAAATTGGTGCCGACACTGTGGTACATCCAGAAAGAGATATGGGTCGTCGTATTGCACATAATGTAGCAAGTGCAAGTGTACTAGACTATCTCGAACTCGCAGATGAGCATTCATTAGTGGAGTTAAAAGTAAGCGAAAAATTAACTGGTCAAACAATCAGAGATTTAGATATTCGAGCACAATTCGGTATTAATATTATTGCAATAAAAAGAGGTCGAGAAATCATTGTGTCACCAGATCCAAATATGAATATTGAAATTGGAGATATTATGATAATGATTGGACACGATAATGATTTAAATCGTTTTGAGAAAAAAATAGTAAGATAAAAAAACACACGGTATTTCTTAAGAAATACCGTGTGTTTTTATTCTTCATTTACTTTCATAATTACTGGTAAAATCATTGGACGACGAGCAGTTTTTTCATATAAATATGGCTGTAACGTTTCAATGATTGAAGATTTAATTTGATGCCATTGAATATCATCATTTGAATTTAGTTTTGAAATAACATCCGTTTTAATTTTTCGTTGTGCATCATAAATTAATTGGCCAGATTCACGCATATAAACAAAACCACGTGAAATAATATCTGGACCTGAAAGAAGTTTATTTGTATTAAAATCAATACTTACTACAACAATAACCAATCCTTCTTCAGATAATAATTTACGATCCCGAATGACAACATTACCAATATCACCGATGCCACTTCCATCAACTAATACATTACCAGATGGAATTCGACCAGCTTTACGCGCAGAATCGTGTGTTAAAGCTAAGACATCACCAATATCAAAAATAAAGACATTTTCTTCTTTAACACCACAATCAATACCTGTTTGACCATGAGCTTTTAGCATGCGATACTCACCATGAATAGGTAAGAAGTATTTAGGTTGAATTAAACGAAGCATTAACTGTTGGTCGCCTTGGGAACCATGTCCTGATGTATGAATGTTAGAAATCTTACTGTGAATAACATCAGCACCAGCTTTATATAATGCGTTAATTGTACGATTGATGCTTTTAGTATTCCCTGGAATAGGAGAAGAACTGAATACTACAGTATCATCAGGTATAATTTTAATTTGTTTGTGTGTACCATTAGCGATACGCGAAAGTGCAGCCATTGGTTCACCTTGAGAGCCAGTGCATAAAATAAGTAACTCGTGTTTAGGAATATTATTAATTTTGTTAGGCTCAACAAATGTTTCGGGGGGTGCTTTGATATAACCAAGCTCCATACCAATCTTAATATTATTTTCCATTGAACGGCCAAAAGTTACAATTTTACGATTATATTTAATTGCTGCTTCCACCGCTTGTTGAACACGATAGATGTTTGATGCAAAGGTTGCGAAAATAATACGACCTTTACAGTTACGGAAAATTTTATCGACATTTTGTCCAACTTCACGTTCACTTAATGTGAAATCAGGAACTAGCGCATTTGTAGAGTCAGATAACAAGCATAATACGCCTTCTTTACCAAGCTCTGCCATTTTTGCGATATTTGCAGGCGCACCAACAGGGGTAAAATCAAATTTGAAGTCACCAGTATGGACAATTTTACCTTCAGGTGTGTCAACAACAACACCATATGCTTCCGGGATACTATGCGTAGTTAAGTAAAAAGAAATTTCAAAATGTTTAGATTTTATAACACTATCTTCTGTAATTTCATTTAAACTAGCATTACGCAGTAAATTGTGTTCTTCTAATTTATTGCGTATTAAACCTAAAGCTAAAGGGCCGCCATAAATAGGCACATTAATTTGCTTTAATAGGTAGGGCACACCACCTATATGGTCTTCATGTCCATGAGTAATAAACAAACCAACAATTTTATCTTGATTTTGTTCTAAGTAGGTATAATCAGGAATAACGTAGTCTATACCTAATAAATTATCATCAGGGAATTTAATTCCAGCATCAATGATAACAATTTCATCTTTATACTCCACAGCATAAGTGTTTTTACCAACCTCACCTAAGCCGCCTAGAGCATATACACCTACTTCATTAGAATGTAATTGTTTCATTATTGAGCGTTCTCCACATTAAAGTGATCAGAATGTTCTTTTTCATATTCTAAATGTGCGCCCTCTAATTTAGTAATAAACTCGATATTATAATTGCGATCTTTTAAATAACGTCTTACTTGTTCTTCAGTTTCACCTTCAACATAAATTGTATTTGTGTTCTCACGAACAATTACTTCGTCTTTATTATGTTGAAAAAATACTTTAAATACTGCCATGATATATATTTCCTCCTAAATAAATGTCTATTTATTGTCTTATGAGCACAAGTAGAAAATAAATAAAATATACATGTTTATTTATTTTCACATCTAACGTGAATGCCACATAACAGGTATTTTAAATTTTTAATATAAAATAATATTTATTTTACTGTGCTTAAAGGCAAATCATACATGTCGTTCATTTTTGAAAGATAGTAATTTACTATGATTTCAGTTAACTTTTATTTTACCTTATGTATCAGAATAAATAAAGCAGTTTATATGTAGTAAAAGTAGTAGGAAATTGAATAAAAAAAGAAAAGCCTAACACATTTATTACAATAATGTAAAAATGCATTAGGCTTGAATATTAAACTTCAACTGAGTCTGGTAATGGAGTAAGAGGATGATCTTTATCGATATAATCGTAGAACATAATACCGTTTAAATGATCAATTTCATGTTGAAATACAATTGCTGGATAACCTTTCAAACGTAATTTAACTTCATTACCGTCAATATCATAAGCTTTAATTGTTGTTCTATAATGACGATGAACTAAACCAGGTATATTTTCATCTACGCTTAAACACCCCTCACCAGTAGGTAAATAAGCGTGTTGGACACTATGACTAATTACTTTAGGATTGACTAACATATAGTCGTAAGATTTACCTTCCCCGTCGTCAGGTAAATACACAGCTATCATTTTTTTTGAGATATTAATTTGTGGTGCAGCTAAACCTACTCCAGAGCGTAGACCGTATTTTTTAGCAATTTCATCATCTTGACTATTAATTAAAAATTCACGCATATCACGCAAAGTATTTTTATCTTCTTCAGAAAGAGGTAAATTCACGTCTTTTGCTTTTTCGCGTAACGTAGGATGTCCATCTCTAATAATATCTTTCATTGTTAACATGTTATACACCTTCCTTATATAATATAAAATATAACAGATAATATACATTTACGTACATTATATAGTTTCATTTGATTTATAAACTATCTTTATATAATATTACAATCGAAACACTATGAGGAGGAATGACATTAATGAAATTACGTAAAACCATAGTTGTTGCAGCTGCCTCTACACTTTTATTAGCTGGTTGTACAACTGATAAAAAAGAGGTAAAAGCTTATGACGAGAATGTTCAAAAAGCATTTGATAAAGAACAATCTATAAATGAGGTTAGTAAAAAACTAAATTCACTTGAAGAAAAGAAACAAGGTTTGTATAAAAAAGCAAATAGCAATGACAGTAATACACGTAGTAAAGCAGCTGACGATGTACTTGATAATATTGATAAACGAGAAAAAACCTTTGATAAGGAAGTTTCAATTTTAAAAAATTCCGAAAAGCAATTTAAAAAAGGCGATTCTCATATTAACGATATTAAAAATGATAATAAAAGAAAAGAAGTTAAACAACTTGACGATGCTATAAAAAACAAATATAAAACACATGACGACTATGCTAAGGCTTATAGAAATGTATTAAGTAAAGAAAAAGATTTATTTGAATTAGTCAAACAAGATGGAGTAACGCAATCTCAAGTAGACGAAAAAAACAATGCGCTTAATAAAGCTCAAGAAAACTTTAAGAAAAAATTCCAGGCTTATGCTAAGGCAATGAATACAGTTAATAAAGAAAAACAAGACGTCGATCATTTAATCTCTTAACATCACTAATACAGTGTTAATTGTTACATTGATACAGTTTCTCAGACTGTATCTTTTTTTAGTAATACAGAACTTTATGAAAATGTTTAACAGTCTAAAATAATTGTGGTACACTATGAGTGGATAAAATGAATTTCTATTATATGGGAAAGGT
Organism: Staphylococcus sp. HMSC034C12; assembly: GCF_001835895.1. NCBI lineage: Bacteria > Bacillati > Bacillota > Bacilli > Caryophanales > Staphylococcaceae > Staphylococcus > Staphylococcus sp. HMSC034C12. Next base: position 16,600 of record NZ_KV826352.1, read on the forward strand.
ATGGTGAATTGAATGGCTCCTAAGTTACAAGCCCAATTCGATGCAGTAAAAGTATTAAATGATACTCAGTCGAAATTTGAAATGGTTCAAATTTTGGACGTAGATGGTAATGTCGTAAATGAAGACTTAGTACCTGATTTAACTGATGAACAATTAGTAGAATTAATGGAAAGAATGGTATGGACACGTATTCTTGACCAACGTTCTATTTCTTTAAATAGACAAGGTCGTTTAGGTTTCTATGCTCCAACAGCAGGACAAGAAGCATCTCAATTAGCTTCTCAATATGCTTTAGAAAAAGAAGACTTCATTTTACCTGGTTACCGTGATGTACCACAACTTATTTGGCACGGTTTACCGTTAACTGATGCTTTCTTATTCTCAAGAGGTCACTTTAAAGGTAACCAATTCCCTGAAGGCGTAAACGCATTCAGTCCACAAATCATTATCGGTGCACAATACATCCAAACAGCTGGTGTGGCATTCGGTATTAAAAAACGTGGTAAAAAAGCAGTTGCTATCACTTACACTGGTGATGGTGGTTCTTCACAAGGTGATTTCTACGAAGGTATTAACTTTGCTTCTGCTTATAAAGCACCAGCAATCTTTGTTATCCAAAACAATAACTATGCTATTTCTACTCCACGTAGTAAACAAACAGCTGCTACTACATTAGCTCAAAAAGCAATTGCAGTAGGTATCCCTGGTATCCAAGTTGATGGTATGGATGCATTAGCTGTATATCAAGCTACTAAAGAAGCTCGTGATCGCGCAATTAATGGTGAAGGTCCAACATTAATCGAAACTATGACTTATCGTTATGGTCCACATACAATGGCTGGAGATGATCCAACTCGTTACAGAACTTCAGATGAAGATGCAGATTGGGAGAAAAAAGACCCATTAGTTCGTTTCAGAAAATTCTTAGAAAATAAAGGATTATGGAACGAAGAGAAAGAAAACGAAGTTATTGAACGTGCTAAAGACGACATCAAGAAAGCAATTAAAGAGGCTGACAATACTCCAAAACAAACTGTTCTTGATTTAATGGATATCATGTATGAAGATATGCCTCAAAATTTAGCTGAACAATATGAAATTTACAAAGAGAAGGAGTCGAAATAAGCCATGGCACAAATGACAATGGTTCAAGCGATTAACAATGCGCTTAAAACTGAATTGCAAAATGACGAAAACGTTTTAATTTTCGGTGAAGACGTTGGTGTTAACGGCGGTGTATTCCGTGTTACTGAAGGTTTACAAAAAGAATTCGGTGAAGACCGTGTATTCGACACACCATTAGCTGAATCTGGTATTGGTGGTTTAGCTCTTGGTTTAACTGTAGAAGGTTTCCGTCCTGTAATGGAAATTCAATTCTTAGGATTCGTATTTGAAGTGTTTGACGAAGTTGCTGGTCAAATCGCTCGTACGCGTTTCCGTTCAGGTGGTTCTAAAACTGCTCCTGTAACAATTCGTACACCATTTGGTGGTGGGGTACACACTCCAGAATTACACGCAGATAACTTAGAAGGTATTTTAGCTCAATCACCAGGTATTAAAGTAGTTATTCCATCTGGTCCTTATGATGCTAAAGGTTTATTACTTTCATCAATTAGATCAAACGATCCAGTTGTATATTTAGAGCATATGAAATTATATCGCTCATTCCGTGAAGAAGTTCCTGAAGAAGAATATACAATTGAAATTGGTAAAGCAAATGTCAAAAAAGAAGGTAATGACATTACATTAATTGCATACGGTGCAATGGTACAAGAATCTGAAAAAGCTGCAGAAGAACTTGAAAAAGAAGGTTACTCTGTAGAAGTTATCGATTTACGTACAGTTCAACCAATCGATATTGATACATTAGTTGCATCAGTTGAAAAAACTGGTCGTGCAGTAGTTGTTCAAGAAGCGCAACGTCAAGCTGGTGTTGGTGCTACTGTAGCAGCTGAATTAGCTGAACGTGCTATTCTTTCATTAGAAGCTCCAATTGCACGTGTTGCTGCTGCTGATACTGTATATCCATTTACTCAAGCTGAAAATGTTTGGTTACCAAATAAAAATGATATTATTGAACAAGCTAAAGCTACTTTAGAATTTTAATAGTATATACAAAACAGTAAGCTATATATGAATCTATATATTTAAAATAGGTACTTTCTATTTATTTTATGTATATATAATTAATTGTAAACTAGAGACGTAGGACAAAATGATAAAGTGTTGACAGGCATGACATATTATTCTGTCCTTCCTCTATGTTATAAATTTATTTTAAATAATAAATATTTAAATCTTAGGAGGATAAGAACGTGGCATTTGAATTTAGACTACCCGACATTGGTGAAGGTATCCACGAAGGTGAAATCGTTAAGTGGTTTGTTTCAGCCGGAGATACAATTGAAGAGGATGACGTATTAGCAGAGGTTCAAAATGATAAATCTGTAGTAGAAATCCCATCTCCTGTAAGCGGTACAATTGAAGAAGTAGTAGTTGAAGAAGGCACTGTAGCAGTTGTAGGTGATGTCATTGTTAAAATTGACGCACCAGATGCAGAAGAAATGCAATTTAAAGGTCATGATGATGACGATGCTTCATCTAAAGAAGAAGAACCTGCAAAAGAAGAATCTAAAACTGAAGAAACTCCAGCAGCTTCAACATCACAAGATGAAAAAGTAGACGAAAATAGACGAATTAAAGCAATGCCATCTGTACGTAAATATGCACGTGAAAAAGGCGTGAACATTAAAGCAGTTTCTGGTTCAGGTAAAAATGGACGTATTACTAAAGAAGACATCGATAACCACTTAAATGGTGGCGGTGCTCAAGCAGCAACAGCTTCAAATGAAAGTGCAGCTGCTTCAACATCAGAAGATACTTCTGCAGTTCAAACTCAATCAGTACCTGAAGGAGACTTCCCTGAAACTACAGAAAAAATCCCTGCTATGCGTAAAGCAATTGCTAAAGCAATGGTTAACTCAAAACACACTGCTCCACACGTAACATTAATGGATGAAATTGATGTTCAAGAATTATGGGATCACCGTAAAAAATTCAAAGAAGTTGCAGCTGAACAAGGTATTAAATTAACATTCTTACCATATGTTGTTAAAGCGCTTGTTTCTGCACTTAAAAAATACCCAGCACTTAATACATCATTTAATGAAGAAGCTGGTGAAATTGTACACAAACATTACTGGAATATCGGTATCGCTGCAGATACTGAAAGAGGTTTATTAGTACCTGTAGTTAAAAATGCAGATCGTAAATCTATTTTCCAAATCTCAGATGAAATCAATGAATTAGCTGTTAAAGCTCGTGATGGTAAATTAACATCTCAAGAAATGAGCGGTGCTACATGTACAATTAGTAACATCGGTTCAGCTGGTGGACAATGGTTCACTCCAGTTATCAATCACCCAGAAGTAGCTATTTTAGGTATTGGACGTATTGCTCAAAAACCTATTGTTAAAGATGGTGAAATTGTAGCAGCTCCAGTATTAGCATTATCATTAAGCTTTGACCACAGACAAATTGATGGTGCAACTGGTCAAAATGCTATGAATCATATCAAACGCTTATTAAATAATCCAGAATTATTATTAATGGAGGGGTAAAACATGGTAGTTGGAGATTTCCCAATTGAAACAGATACTATTGTAATCGGAGCAGGTCCTGGTGGATATGTTGCTGCAATTCGTGCAGCTCAATTAGGACAAAAAGTTACTATTGTTGAAAAAGGTGACTTAGGTGGTGTGTGCTTAAACGTTGGATGTATTCCTTCAAAAGCGTTATTACATGCTTCTCATCGTTTCGTAGAAGCTCAACACTCTGAAAATTTAGGGATTATAGCTGAAAGCGTATCACTTAAATTTGATAAAGTTCAAGAATTTAAACAATCAGTTGTTAATAAATTAACTGGCGGTGTTGAAGGTTTATTAAAAGGTAATAAAGTTGACATCGTTCGTGGTGAAGCTTATTTCGTAGATGAAAATAGTTTACGTGTTATGGATGAGAAAAGTGCTCAAACGTATAACTTCAAAAATGCTATTATTGCAACTGGTTCAAGACCAATTGAAATTCCTAATTTTGAATTTGGTAAACGCGTTATCGATTCAACAGGCGCTTTAAACTTACAAGAAGTTCCTGGTAAATTAGTAGTTGTCGGTGGCGGTTATATTGGTTCAGAACTTGGTACTGCATTTGCTAACTTCGGTTCTGAAGTTACAATTTTAGAAGGTGCTAAAGAAATTCTTGGTGGTTTCGAAAAACAAATGGTTCAACCTGTTAAAAAAGGTATGAAAGAAAAAGGCGTTGAAATTATCACTGAAGCTATGGCTAAAAACGCTGAAGAAACTGAAAACGGTGTTAAAGTTACTTACGAAGCTAAAGGTGAAGAAAAAACAATTGAAGCTGATTATGTATTAGTAACTGTAGGTCGTCGTCCAAATACAGACGAATTAGGCTTAGAAGAATTAGGTCTTAAATTTGCTGATCGTGGATTATTAGAAGTAGACAAACAAAGCCGTACTTCTATTAAAAACATCTACGCAATTGGTGATATCGTGCCTGGTTTACCACTTGCACACAAAGCAAGTTATGAAGGTAAAGTAGCTGCAGAAGTAATTTCAGGTCAAGCATCAGAAGTTGATTATATTGGTATGCCTGCTGTATGCTTCACTGAACCAGAATTAGCTCAAGTTGGTTATACTGAAGCTCAAGCTAAAGAAGAAGGTTTAGATTTCAAAGCATCTAAATTCCCTTATGCTGCTAACGGACGTGCATTATCATTAGATGATACAACTGGTTTTGTTAAATTAATTACATTAAAAGAAGATGACACAGTTATTGGTGCTCAAGTAGCAGGTAATGGTGCTTCTGATATTATTTCTGAATTAGGTTTAGCAATCGAAGCAGGTATGAATGCTGAAGATATCGCATTAACTGTTCATGCTCATCCAACATTAGGTGAAATGACTATGGAAGTTGCCGAAAAAGCTATTGGATTACCAATCCATACTATGTAATTTCCTTTTGAAATAATTGTGAATTAAATCGACGTATTTAATTGAAATAACCATTTACGGTGGGACTATGATTTTATAAGGAATCTAGTTCCACCTTTTTTTATAGAATTAAGTTTATATTTTGGAGGGTAACTATGGAATATCAATATCCACTCGATTTAGATTGGTCTAATGAGGAAATGGTTGATGTTATTAAATTTTTTAATCAAATTGAAAACTATTATGAAAAATCTATAATAGGTACTGAACTAATGAAACAATATAAAAAATTTAAACAAATTGTGCCAAGTAAAGCTGAAGAAAAACAAATTTTTAAAGAATTTGAAGAAAAAAGTGGCTATAATAGCTATAAAGTCATCCAAGAAGTTAAAAAGAATCCTGATCGAGAAAATTTTAGTAAACATTAAGATTTCTAATTCAATCTCAATTTTTTAATATACCTATTGAATTTAAAGCTGTATTTTGTTATTTTTATTAAGCATTAAACAAAATGTTTGATAATAGTAAACAAGATACAGCTTTTTTAGGTGGTTAGTTATGCAGATTGGATATAAATTAAAAAATTTAAGACGTCAAAAAAATCTTACTCAAGAAGAGTTAGCGGAACGAACTGATTTATCAAAAGGATATATTTCACAAATTGAAAGTGAATATGCGTCTCCAAGTATGGAAACATTTTTAAATATATTAGAAGTATTAGGTACTACACCAAGTGATTTTTTTAAAGAAAAAGCGAAAGAGAAAGTATTATATAAAAAAAATGAACGAACTATTTATGATGAATATGACCGAGGATATATTTTAAATTGGATTGTACCTAGTTCAAATGAATATGAAATGGAACCTCTTATATTAACAATTAAGCCTGAATCATCGTACAAATCTTTTGAACCTTCTGAATCTGATACCTTTATTTATTGTTTAGAAGGATGTGTAACACTTACGTTAGGTAAAGAGCGCTATCAAGCTTATGAGGGAGATGTATTTTATTTTAGAGCAAATGAATTACATCAATTACATAATCATTCAGAAAATGAAGTTAAAATTCTAATTGTAGCAACAGCATCATACTTATAAAGGAGGAAATGGATTGGAGTCACTATTATCTTTTAAGAAAGTTACTAAGAAATTTGATGATACAACAATATTAAATAATATGAACTTAGATATTGAATCGGGATATTTTTATACGTTGCTTGGTCCCTCAGGATGTGGTAAAACTACAATTTTAAAACTTATTGCAGGATTTGAACAACCTAGTGAAGGTCAAATTATTTATAAAAATCAGTCTATCGAAAAATTACCTGCAAATAAACGTAGAGTAAATACAGTATTTCAAGATTATGCTTTATTTCCTCATTTAAATGTATATGAGAATATTGCTTTTGGTTTAAGACTAAAAAAGTTTTCTAAACAAGAGATTGATAAAGAAGTTAAAGAAGCATTAAAACTTGTTAAGCTCACAGGTTATGAACAACGTCATATTGATGAAATGAGTGGGGGACAAAAACAAAGAGTCGCTATTGCCAGAGCTATTGTAAATAAACCTGAAATTTTATTATTAGATGAATCTCTTTCGGCACTAGATTTAAAATTACGTACTGAAATGCAATATGAACTGCGTGAGTTACAAAAAAGATTAGGCATCACTTTTATTTTTGTTACTCATGATCAAGAAGAAGCATTGGCACTTAGTGATTATATTTTTGTGATGAAAGATGGTGAAATACAACAATTTGGTACACCAACAGATATTTATGATGAACCAGTGAATCGATTCGTGGCTGATTTTATTGGAGAATCTAATATTGTTGATGGCACAATGGTTAAAGATTTTGTAGTGAATATATATGGTCAGGATTTTGAATGTGTTGATGCTCGGATTCCATCTGGGAAAAAAATTGAAGTAGTGATTCGTCCAGAGGATATTTCTTTAGTTGAATCGACACAAGGTTTATTCACTGCAACTGTCGATTCAATGCTTTTTAGAGGTGTACATTACGAAATTTGTTGTATTGATGAAAAAGGGTATGAATGGGTTATTCAATCTACTAAAAAGACCACAATAGGAAGTCAGGTAGGTTTGTTTTTTGAACCGGAAGCTATTCATATTATGGTTCCTGGAGAAACTGAAGAAGAATTTGATAAACGTATTGAAAGTTATGAGGATATTGAACATGCGTAATTTAAATAAATTTCTCATCATTCCATATTTATTATGGATGATTATTTTTATTATTATTCCTGTGCTATTACTTGTATATTTTTCATTTATCGATATAAATGGTCATTTTAGTTTTACCAATTATCGACAAGTCTTTTCAATGAAATATTTAAAAATGATGTGGGATTCTATTTTTTATGCGGCACTTATAACAATCATTACACTAATTATAAGTTATCCTGCAGCCTATTTTATTAGATCTTCAAAATTCCAAAATATTTGGTTACTTATATTAATCATACCAACATGGATTAATTTATTGTTAAAAACGTATGCTTTTATTGGGATTTTAAGTCACGAAGGTATGATTAATAAAATGTTAGGTATAATGCATATTGATCCCCTAAATTTGTTGTTTACATCAGGTGCGTTTTTACTTGTTGCAAGTTATATTTATATACCATTTATGATTTTGCCTATTTTTAATAGCATGAAATCAATTCCTAATAATTTATTACAAGCTTCAAGTGATTTAGGTGCAAATACATTTACTACTTTTCGTAAAATCATACTTCCTTTGACTAAAGAAGGTATAATGACAGGTGTTCAAGTCACATTTATACCAGCACTATCATTATTTATGATTACTAGACTGATAGCTGGAAATAAAGTGATTAATATTGGTACATCTATTGAGGAACAATTTTTAGTTATTCAAAACTACGGAATGGGTTCGACAATAGCTATCTTTTTAATTGTATTTATGGCCTTTATCTTAATTATTACTAAATCTAAAGAAACAAATGGAAGAGGGTGAATTAAATGAAATGGTACGGAAAACTTTATATAGGAATATTACTTGTTGTATTATATCTTCCTATTTTTTTCTTAATGTTTTATTCGTTTAATTCAGCTGGAAATATGGTACATTTTGAACATTTTACATTAGAACATTATCAAGCTTTATTTCAAGATGATCATTTAATGTCTGTAATATTCAATACAATAGCAGTTGCATTGCTATCCGCAGCAGTATCTACTATTATAGGAACATTTGGAGCAATATCAATTTATTATTTGCGAAATAAGAAGTTTAAATTGACATTACTTACATTAAATAATGTACTAATGGTTTCATCTGATGTTGTCATAGGTGCCTCATTTTTAATTATGTTCACAGCTTTAGGACATATATTTGGATTAGGGCTAGGATTTGGAACAGTATTAGCATCGCATATTGCATTCTGTATACCTATAGTAGTCATTCTTGTGCTACCACAGCTATATGAAATGAATCATAATATGTTAAATGCAGCTCGTGATTTAGGCGCTACAGAATCTCAAGTACTCGGACGTATACTTTTACCAAACTTAATGCCTGCTATTATTGGTGGTTTTTTTATGGCACTTACCTATTCTCTAGATGATTTTACTGTAAGTTTTTTTGTGACAGGTAATGGATTTAGTGTCTTATCAGTAGATGTGTATGCCATGGCTCGAAAAGGTATCAGTATGGAAATAAATGCTATTTCAACAATCTTATTTTTAGCTATTGTGCTAGGTATTATTGGATACTATGCACTTCAAAATACATTAAAACGTAGAAGTGCTAAAAGAGGTGCAATAGAATGAAACAATTTTTTCAGTTAATTATCGGTGCCATTGTAGTAGGATTGATATGTTTAGGAATAAGTCATTGGTTTAATTCTCAAGATAATACAAAAAATGGTAAAAAAGTCTATGTATATAACTGGGGAGAATACATTGATCCTGATTTAATAAAGAAATTTGAAAAAGAGACAGGTATACAAGTTGTTTATGAAACGTTTGATTCGAATGAAGCTATGGAAGCAAAAATTAAAAATGGTGGTACACATTATGATGTTGCATTTCCAAGTGAATATACGGTTCAAAAATTAAAAAGAGAACATTTATTAGAACCTTTAGATCATCAGAAAATACCCAATATTAAAAATTTGGATTCTGATTATATGAATATGGCTTATGATCCACATAATACCTATTCACTACCCTATTTTTTTGGAACGGTAGGTATTCTATACAATAAAAAAGCGTATCCTAATGAACAATTTGATAGTTGGAGCGATTTATATCAGTCTAAATACAAAAATGACATATTACTTGTTGACGGGGCTAGAGAAATTATAGGGTTAGCTTTAAATAAATTGGGTTATAGTTTAAATGATTCCAATCCTGTTCATATTAAGCAAGCAGAACAAGACTTACAATCTCTTACACCTCAAGTTAGAGGGGTAGTAGGCGATGAAATTACTATGATGCTTCAACAAAATGAAGGCCATATTGCTGTAGTATGGAGTGGTGTAGCAGCACCACTTGTTCAAGACGGAAATACTTATGATTATGTGGTTCCTAAAGAAGGTTCGAATGTATGGTTTGATAATATGGTCATTCCTAAAACTGCTCAAAATAAAGAAGGGGCATACCAATTTATTAACTTTTTATTAGATGCCAAAAATAATAAACAAAATACAGAATGGGTTGGGTATGCTACTCCGAATAAGGCAGCTAGAAATTTATTACCAAATAACATAAAAAACGATCCCCGTTTTTATCCAACTCAAAAAGAACAAAAACATTTAGAAGTTTATAAAGATTTAGGAGAGAAAACATTAGGAGAATATAACGAAAGTTTCTTGAATTTTAAAATGTCGTTAAAATAAGTGATAATTAGTAGTTATTTTCCTATAAATTAGATATAATAATCTGACAAGTCAATTAAGGAGTTGTAATAAATGTCAGGAGAACGATACACACAAATCAAACGACCTGTGAGCCGTTTAACTGAGAAACTTTTAGGTTGGATTAGTTGGATTTTCTTATTAATATTAACGGTTATTACAATGTTTATTGCACTCGTATCATTCAGTAATGATACATCTATTCAAAATCTTGAAAATTCCATTAATAATAATCAATTAATACAACAAATACTAGTTAACAATAGTCTAAATACGACTCAATTTGTTATATGGTTACAAAATGGAATTTGGGCAATTATCGTGTACTTTATCATTTGTTTATTAATTTCATTTTTAGCTTTAATTTCTATGAATATTAGAATTTTATCTGGAATATTATTTTTAATTGCTTCCATTATTACTTTGCCTTTAGTGTTATTATTTATTACATTAATTATTCCAATCTTCTTCTTCATTACAGCGATTATGATGTTTGCAAGAAGAAGTAAATTAGAAACTGTTCCAGCATATGGTTCTACTTACGATTATCCCCCTTATTATAATCAAAGAGATGATTATGATGATAGATATTATTATGAAGAAGAACCTACTCAATATAATGATGAAGAAGAGTACATAGAACCACCTCGTAAGACTAAAAAATCAGAACGTCGTACTCGTCGTAAACCTTCAAGTTATTATAATGAAAGAGAACATGATTATGAGGATTATAATCATATTAATCAAAATAATAATGAGCAAGATTTTAATGATGATATTGAGGAAGATAAATATAATCAATATCCTAAACGTGCTGTAACAAGTGAATATCAACAATCTTCAAATGATGATGATACTTCTGGCGTGCTTTCAAGACAAAGAAAGTATAAATATAAATCAAAAAATAGTATGCCGAATGAAGTTAATGATGATGATGAAAATATATTCAATGAAAATAATGTAGAAACAGACTCATATATTGATAAGAAAGAACAAAAAGCACAACGTAAAAGAGAAAAAGCGGAATTACGTGCTAAGAAAAAAGAAAAACGTAAAGCTTATAATCAACGTATGAAAGAAAAAAGAAAGAATCAGCCAAGTGCTGTTAATCAACGTCGAATGAATTATGAAGAACGTAAGCAAATTTTAAATAAAGAAGAAAACAAAGAGAAACACTCAGTTGATCAAGAATAATTGAAGGTTATTAGTTTTACGTATAGCTCCCAAGCAATTTGAATTAAATGGCTTGGGAGTTTATTTATAGTCAATAAAAATAAAATTAGATAAGTATGTAATAATAGAAAGATATAAATTAAAATAAAATGCATACATAATTGAAATGATATAATCGCAATAATCAGTTCTATTGGAGTATTTGTAAAACCTACATTAATATTAAAAATTAAATCTATACTATTCATATTATGACATTGATATGAAAGTTTAATATAGTGTGGTTTGCAATGATATTATGGAAGTTATAATGAATTAAAAGAATACAGAGAAAAACTATTGTTAAGATATCATGTTCAATACCTTAACAATAGTTTTATTTTATGCAAAAAATTCTTTAAATGTTTCGATAATTAAATAAACATTAAGTAGGCTTAGAATAATAATTAAACTCCAAGAACAAAAGTTAATCCAGTTTTTATTATAAAAAGGGCCCATTAATTTTTTGTTGCTTGTTGCAAGTTGTAAAGGAATGAGTGAAAACGGTAAAGCGATACTTAAAAATACTTGAGAAAGTACTAAAAGTTGTTCCATTTTATTTTCATTACCTTTAAATACAATTAAACAAATTATAACAGGAATGACAGCTAAACCTCTAGTTATTAATCGTCTTAACCAATTTGGAATTGATAATCTTAAAAATCCTTCCATAACAATTTGACCTGAGAGTGTTCCAGTGATTGTAGAATTTTGTCCAGATGCAAGTAGTGCAATAGCGAATAATGTACTCATGATACTGCCAAGTACTGACCCTAGAAGCGGCTGAGTTTTAAGGGCATGATATAAATCATAAAATCCTCCTAATTTATCAGCATTAACACCATAAAATAGTGCAGCACCTAATATAAGTAACAAGCAATTTACTATAAAAGCGATGCTTAATTGTATATTAGAATCAATTGTTGCATATTTTATTGCTTGTGCCTTATCGTTCTCATTAGTTCTATCATATTTACGTGATTGTACAATCGAAGAATGTAAATAGAGATTATGAGGCATAATTGTAGCACCAATAATCCCTAAAGCAATATACAGCACACTGTGATTTGTAACGATATCCTTATGAGGAATAAAACCGTTAAGAATATTAATCACTTTAGGTGACGAAATAAATACTTCGAATAAGAAAATAATTAGAACAGTAAAAATTAATGTTCCGACAATCGCTTCGATTTTTCTGAAACCAAATTTCATAATAAAGAGTAAAAGAAAAACATCTAAAACAGTTATAAGTGCACCTATAATTAAAGGAATATTAAACAATAAATCTAGAGCTATTGCACTTCCGATAATTTCAGCAATATCTGTAGCGATAATAGCTAGTTCTGCTATTATCCAAAACATAATTGCTAACGGGCGATTTAAATAATGACGTGTCATTTGTGCTAAATCCATATCTGTAGCAATACCTAATCTCACTGTCATGCTTTGCAAAAGCATTGCAGATAAACTAGAAACTAAAATAATAAAAAGAAGGATATAGCCAAATTGTGCTCCACCTTGCATAGATGTAATCCAGTTACCTGGGTCCATATATCCTACCGCTACTAATAATCCTGGACCTAAAAAAGCTAGAAATTTTTGGCTTGCACTTTTATGACTACTAAAATCTACTGTATTATTAATTTCATCTAAGCTGCGTTGTTTTTTATCACTCATATAATTCATTCATACACTCCTAAAATCTTTTTAATTATATTAACCTAAATATATTTTTAGGTCAACCTAAAAATGTTGTAAAAAAGAATATTACTGAATTTAGATGGATCTTCAAGACAGTGAGTGATTACCAATAAAATAAAAAACACCTGAGACTTCTAGTAAAGTCCCAGGCCGAAGAATAGTATTTATTCATATAATTTTAAGAATTCATCAAATGTTTCTTTAATAAAAGCTAAAAATGTTTCATCTGATTTTAATCGTTCATCACTAGGGGCTAAAGTACGTGCTATAAAAAATTCTCCTTTTTTCACATTTTTAACACGATCAATAGCTTGATGTAAATCAGTATCACTTAAATCTTTGATATATTGTTTATCTTTTTTCATGTGATTTAAACTAATTTGATAATCATTTGGAAGTTGTTTTAATGCATTAAAATGTTTGTCAAAAACTTTAACACGTTCTTCTTTATTTTTTCCTTCATGCATTATTCCATACATGATAAATAATTGATCCCTAAAAAGGCCAATTTGGAAGTGGGGTAACATTTTATAACCACGTTTATTAGGTGCAAAAGCGACCCAGGTATCTATAGGAGGATTAACACTTCTACGCGCATGTTTAGCAACATGTGCATAAAATGTTTCTCCAGTTTGAGAAGTGAAATACTCACTAAAATAATCGCCTAACTGATGTAATTGAGGTCTAATATATTTATTTAAAGCTTCCATTCGTTCATCTAAACCCTCAACGTCAAATGCTTTAAAATCTTTAGGTGTAAATGTGTATTGTGTCATTGATCTTCCTCCTATTTTAATAGTATGTTGAGTTTATTGTAGCATATATTTCAAAGTGATAATGATAGAATAGTAATATACAATATAGATAGTTAATTTAAACTAATAAGGTAGAGTCAGTACCTAGATGTTAGTCATTTAATTTTTAGGATTTTACCCCTCGTGGTTAGGAGAGTGTCATGAGATTAATAAAAGTAAAAGAAAAAAGACTATAATACAATACTAAAAATTTGGGAGAAATCTGTAGTAAAAACACATGATTTTTTTAAAGAAGAAGATAGAATGCAATTAAAAAATGACCTTCTAACTTATTTAAAATATGTAGATGCATATCTATGATTTTATGATAAAGAAGTTATTGGTTTTTCGGGAATTAATGATGAAAATTTGGAAATGTTGTTTATAGATCCTAAACATTTTAATAAAGGTTACGGTACAATCATACTTCAGTCACTGATTCAAGAAGATAAAATCCAATATGTAGATGTTAATAAAGATAACCAACATGCATTGAAATTTTATATTAAAAATGGTTTTAAAGCATATAGTGAATCTCAAAAAGACAATCAAGGTAGAGATTACCCGATTTTACATTTAAAATTAGCTTAATGATCTTTTATTTATTTATCTTCCATAATTATAAGATGAATGTACATATTTATTCATATATTTTAAATGTTTTCAGTCTTTTATATCATGGATTTGATAGGTTGCTTTTATTGGCGACCTATTTTTATGCTTATAAACTATTCATAAGAGTTTAATATATAGTGATGAAGGTATAAAATGATGTATAACAATTATAAAATTGATTTGATGTATAATAGTAAGCAACAGGAGATGATAGTATGTCGCTATATGATTTTGCTAAAGGCTTAGTTTTAGAAGCAGGAAATAAAGTTAGAATAATGATGAAGGAAGAATTAAATATTGAAACAAAATCAAATCCGAATGACTTAGTTACAAATGTTGATAAAGCTACTGAAAATTATATATATGATGCGATTACCCATAGTTATCCAGAACATCGTGTTATTGGGGAAGAAGGACATGGTCATGATTTAACTCATGTTGAAGGGGTCGTATGGGTAGTGGATCCAATTGATGGCACATTAAACTTTGTACATCAAAAAGAAAATTTTGCTATCTCAATTGGTATCTATCGAAATGGTAAACCATACGCTGGCTTTGTATATGATGTAATGAAAGATGTTTTATATCATGCCAAGGTAGGTGAGGGTGCATTTGAAAATAAACATCCATTATCTACGATTGAATCTACCACCCTAAAGAAAAGCTTAATTGGTATCAACCCAAATTGGGTAACCAAACCTAAAATGGGTCCTATATTTCAAGATATAGTAAATGATGCAAGAAGCTGTAGAGCATATGGTAGTGCAGCTTTAGAAATTATAAGTGTAGCTAAAGGACAATTGGCTGCTTATATCACACCTAGATTACAGCCTTGGGACTTTGCTGGTGGTCTTATTGTATTAAATGAAGTTGGAGGCGTAGCTAGTAACTTATTAGGTGAACCATTAAATATTTCAAGTGCGAATTCAGTATTAGTAGGAAATTCAAATATTCATAAAGAAATATTAGAAATTTATCTAGCACCTAATACGGCTACTTTAATAGATTTACATCAACGCTTTAAAAAATAAAAAATCTTATTTCAATAAAAAAAGCTTGAGACAAAAATATCTCAAGCTTTATATATCTTAATGGTTGATTATAGCCAATTGTTTTCACGATACTTTTTCTTAAGCGTAAATCCGGCGCCAAACGTTGCAATGAAAAGAATAAATGTTAAAATCATCATTGGAATACTTCCGGCACCCACGCTGAAACTAAAGAGCACTAAAAATATAACTGCTACAATAGAAAGTATCCAGAATATACCTTTAGATTTTGGTTTTTCCATCCCCATCCCCACCTTTTAGTTATCTTTTGTTAATATTATGATATAATAAAAAAGTTGCAATTAAAAGTGGGAATTTACTCAAGAAAGGATATTATAAAATGACTAATAGAAGAGAAGATGTTCGTAATATTGCAATTATTGCTCACGTCGACCATGGTAAAACAACACTAGTTGACGAATTGCTTAAACAATCTGGAATCTTCAGAGAAAATGAGCATGTTGATGAAAGAGCAATGGACTCTAATGACTTAGAAAGAGAACGTGGTATTACAATTCTTGCTAAAAATACTGCGATAAATTATAAAGGTACAAGAATTAACATCTTAGATACACCAGGGCATGCTGACTTTGGTGGTGAAGTTGAACGTATCATGAAAATGGTAGATGGTGTTGTACTTGTTGTAGATGCCTACGAAGGTACGATGCCACAAACACGTTTCGTACTAAAAAAAGCATTAGAACAAAATTTAAAACCTGTTGTAGTAGTTAATAAAATTGATAAACCTTCTGCTAGACCAGAAGCGGTAGTAGATGAAGTATTAGATTTATTTATTGAACTTGAAGCAAATGATGAACAACTTGATTTCCCAGTTGTTTATGCATCAGCTGTAAATGGAACAGCGAGTCTTGATCCTGAAAAACAAGATGAAAACATGCAGTCTTTATATGAAACAATTCTTGATTACGTGCCTGCTCCAATTGATAACAGTGATGAACCACTACAATTCCAAGTAGCATTATTAGACTATAATGATTACGTTGGTCGTATTGGTATTGGTCGTGTATTTAGAGGTAAAATGCGTGTCGGCGATAATGTATCGCTTATTAAATTAGATGGTACAGTGAAAAACTTCCGTGTAACAAAAATCTTTGGTTTCTTTGGTTTAAAACGTGAAGAAATTGAAGAAGCACAAGCGGGAGATTTAATTGCTGTATCAGGAATGGAAGATATCAACGTAGGTGAAACAGTTACACCACATGATCATCAAGAAGCGTTACCAGTATTGCGTATTGATGAACCTACACTTGAAATGACATTCAAAGTAAATAATTCACCATTTGCTGGTCGTGAAGGTGATTTTGTAACTGCTCGTCAAATCCAAGAACGGTTAGATCAACAACTTGAAACAGATGTATCTTTAAAAGTTACACCAACAGATTCTCCAGATACGTGGATTGTAGCTGGCCGTGGAGAGTTGCACTTATCTATTTTAATTGAGAATATGAGACGTGAAGGGTTTGAACTTCAAGTTTCTAAACCTCAAGTTATTTTACGTGAAATTGATGGTGTATTAAGTGAACCATTTGAACGTGTTCAATGTGAAGTTCCATCTGAAAATGCTGGAGCAGTGATTGAATCACTTGGTGCGCGTAAAGGTGAAATGTTAGACATGTTAACAACTGATAATGGATTAACACGTTTAATCTTTATGGTACCTGCACGTGGTATGATTGGATATACAACTGAATTTATGTCTATGACACGTGGTTATGGCATTATTAATCATACATTTGAAGAATTTAGACCTCGTGTTAAAGCACAAATTGGTGGCCGTCGTAATGGTGCATTAATTTCAATGGATCAAGGACAAGCAACAGCCTATGCCATCATTGGTCTAGAGGACCGAGGTGTAAACTTCATGGAACCAGGTACTGAAGTTTATGAAGGTATGATTGTAGGAGAACATAACCGTGAAAACGACTTAACAGTTAATATTACTAAAGCTAAACATCAAACTAACGTACGTTCAGCAACAAAAGATCAAACTCAAACAATGAATCGTCCAAGAATTTTAACGTTAGAAGAAGCATTAGAATATATTAATGATGATGAATTGGTTGAAGTAACGCCTCAAAGTATCCGTTTAAGAAAGAAAATTTTAAATAAAGCTGCACGTGAAAAAGAAGCGAAACGTGTAAAACAAATGATGCAAGATCAATAAAACTAATAAAAAGACGCAACATCAAATTTGATGTTGCGTCTTTTTATTATTGAAAAGTATACTATAAGTTTTCATTTGGAAAATGGAGATTAAATTTACGATTCTCATTTGGTCGTTGTCTAGGTGTGTCTAATCGACTTTTACAGTCACTACACATGAATGTTTTAATTGGATTATTACGTAGACGTTTAGCTTCAACTGTACGTTCATCAATTAAAACCTTAGTATCACAAATAATACATTGTACTTCTCGCAACTTAAATCACCTCAATACGAGTTACATATTTAAATTGATATGAATAAGCGTTCTCCTCGGGATTATAAACAAAGCTATCTACTGAATTATCATCGTACAATCGCTTACCATCTTTAGCAAATTGGAAAAATAGATAAGGTAATAATTCTAATGGAATTTCAATTGAAGATGTATCATTTGAAAGTTTAATTGTAGTTGCACTTTCTAAAGGCTCTGCATTTTTAAAAAATGGTGTCATATTTATTGCAAATGAATCTTCTAATACAGCACGTTTACGATACTTAATTTCAGAGTTTAATGTAGGAGGATTGGTTTGTCCTTCTAAAATAGCCCTATTCCATTCGCGGTTATCTTCAAATTTAATAGGTTTAGTTCCTTCAAAAATACCGTTTTCAATATCTTCTATTTTTACTTTTCTATCATCAAAAATCCATGTTGTACTATCTAAAGTAATAGAAAATTTGACGTCTCCTTTAATTTGAATCATCTTGCCCACTCCCTAGTTTCAATCTAACCATTATTTTATCATATTTAAAATGAAGGGTTTATTGAATAAACTTGCTTTTTAAAAGGTAGTAGGATAAACTTCTGATATGAAGATATTTAATGATAGGGGGAGAATGTGATGCCGAAGCAAATGAACATAAATAGTGCAGCTTATGAGCAATTAAATCAAGATGCTGACCGAATCTTGCATTTAATTAAGGTTCAAATGGATAATTTAACTATGCCATCTTGCCCACTATATGAAGAGGTTCTCGACACACAAATGTTTGGTTTACAAAAAGAAGTAGACTTTGCTGTGAAACTTGGTTTAGTTGATAAAGAAGACGGTAAAAATTTAATGCTTCGTTTAGAAAAAGAATTATCTAAATTGCATGAAGCATTCACAAACGTATAACTCTAAGTCTAATGCTTTGAATATGAAAGTGTTATAATGAGCAAGAATTAATAGATGTAATAATTTATGATAGTGACTGAAATGTTATGTAAATAATATTTTCAGTCCTTTTATTTTATTTTTTACGTTTATGTTTGTTAATTAATAATTACAAAGTATATAATAGTTTAGACAGAATTTAATTTGATAAATCGTTTTAATGAGCATATATAGTTTAAATTTTTAGAATTGGATGATCTTTTTTATGAATAATTTAAAAAATATATTTCGATACATAGGTAGAACCTCTAAGTTTATCGATTATCCATTATTAATTTCATATGTTATTTTGTGTTTTATAGGTTTAGTGATGGTTTATAGTGCCAGTATGGTGGCAGCTACTAAAGGAACGTTAACAGGTGGCGTTGAGGTTTCAGGTACATATTTTTATAACAGACAATTAATTTATGTTATCATGAGTTTCATTATTGTTTTTTTTATTTCATTTATGATGAATATAAAAGTCTTTAAACAATCAAAAGTTCAACAGTGGATTATGATTATCATCTTTGTCCTTTTATTTTTAACATTATTGGTAGGTAAAAATATTAATGGTTCAAAAAGTTGGCTTGACTTAGGATTTATGAATTTACAAGCTTCAGAGTTGCTAAAAATTGCTTTAATTCTTTATATTTCTTATGTATTAAGTAAAAAATTACCGCAGTTAAGAGGTAATTTAAGAATTATCAAAGGGCCAATTATTTTAATTATCCTTTGTTTAGGTTTAGTACTTTTACAAGGAGATATTGGACAAACATTATTAACATTAATTATTATATTAGCAATGTTTTTATTCGTAGGTATAGGTGCTAAGAAAATAGTAAAAGGACCTATTTTATATATTATTCTTGGATTTATTCTTATTGCTGGGTTCTTTATTTTCACTGGAATGATGCCAGAATATTTAAAGGCACGTTTTAGTACAATTTACGATCCTTTTAGTTCTTCTTCTGGAACTGGGTATCATTTATCCAATTCATTAATGGCAATCGGAAATGGAGGATTATTTGGTCGAGGATTAGGTAATGGAATCATGAAACTTGGCTATCTTCCAGAAGCGCATACAGATTTTATTTTCGCAGTAATTTGTGAAGAATTAGGACTGATTGGTGCCTTATTAGTAATAGGATTATTATTTTTTATTGTATTCCGTGCATTTATATTAGCCACTAAAACATCTTCATATTTTTATAAATTAATATGTGTTGGTGTAGCGAGTTATATTGGTAGTCAAACGTTCGTAAATTTAGGAGGTATATCAGCTACGATTCCTCTTACAGGGGTTCCTCTTCCATTTATAAGTTTTGGTGGTTCATCAATGATCAGCTTAAGTATTGCTATGGGATTATTATTGTTAGTAGCAAGACAAATTAAAGTTGAAGAAAAAAGAGCAATAAAAAATAAAAAAACAAAAGTGGATATTCCTAGACAATATTAAAATCATTTAATGATAGATGTAAATATGTAACTAACATTATTAAGAGTGGAAGCAAGAATTAAAAAATTTGCTTCCACTCTTTTTACATTTATGTGACAAGTTAAAGGATTACTAGTCTACAGTAGCGTCTTCAAACTATAAATGATAATATAAAGTTATTAAGTATAATAATTATTAATGATTACATTTTAAAATAGTGATTAAGCTAACCTATTTACTATATTTTCATTTTATAAATTGTATGTAAAAAAGTATTAGCTTTCTCATGTATTTTAAGATAAAATTTTATTATCTAATTAGTTAGAATATTCAAAATATAAAGGGGTGTTTCTTCTTTGAATCATATAAAAAAATTATTAGTAGCCAATCGTGGTGAAATTGCAATTAGAATTTTTAGAGCAGCAACGGAATTAAATATTCAAACAGTAGCAATTTATTCAAACGAAGACAAAAATTCATTACATAGATATAAAGCCGATGAATCATATTTAGTGGGAAAAGATTTAGGACCAGCCGAAAGTTATTTAAATATTGAACGTATTATTGAAGTAGCAAAACGTGCGAATGTAGATGCAATACATCCTGGTTATGGCTTTTTAAGTGAAAATGAAGAATTTGCAAGACGTTGTAATGAAGAGGGCATAACATTTATTGGTCCTCACCTAGACCATTTAGATATGTTTGGTGATAAAGTAAAAGCAAGAACAACTGCAATTAAAGCAAATTTACCAGTTATACCAGGAACAGATGGACCAATTGAAAATTTTGATGCAGCAAAGGCATTTGCTAAAGAAGCAGGATTCCCACTGATGATTAAAGCCACAAGTGGTGGTGGTGGAAAAGGTATGCGTATTGTTCGCGAAGAAAGTGAATTAGAAGATGCGTTTCATCGTGCGAAATCTGAAGCACAAAAATCATTTGGTAATAGTGAAGTATATATCGAAAGATACATCGATAATCCCAAACATATTGAAGTTCAAGTTATTGGCGATGAATATGGTAATATTGTTCATCTATATGAGCGTGATTGTTCTGTACAACGTCGTCATCAAAAGGTAGTTGAGGTAGCACCATCTGTAGGCTTACCTGATGAATTAAGAGAACGTATTTGTCAGTCTGCATTACAATTAATGAAAAATATCAAATATGTTAACGCTGGAACAGTGGAATTTTTAGTATCTGGCGATGAATTCTTTTTCATTGAAGTCAATCCACGTGTTCAGGTAGAGCATACGATTACAGAAATGATTACAGGAATTGATATCGTTAAAACTCAAATTTTAGTAGCAGATGGAGCAAGTCTATTTGACAAACGTATCGCTTTACCTCCTCAAGAAGAAATCCAAACACTTGGTTATGCTATTCAATGTCGTATCACTACCGAAGATCCTACAAATGATTTTATGCCAGATTCTGGTACGATTATTGCTTATCGTTCAAGTGGTGGTTTTGGTGTACGTTTAGATGCAGGAGATGGTTTCCAAGGCGCTGAAATTTCGCCTTACTATGACTCACTATTAGTGAAATTATCTACTCATGCCATTACTTTTAAACAAGCTGAAGAAAAAATGGAACGCTCTTTACGAGAAATGCGTATTCGTGGTGTAAAAACAAATATTCCGTTTTTAGTTAACGTTATGCGTAATGAAAAATTCCGAAGTGGAGATTATACAACAAAATTTATTGAAGAAACACCGGAATTATTCGATATTGCACCTACATTAGACCGTGGTACTAAAACATTAGAATACATTGGGAATGTAACCATTAACGGTTTTCCGAATGTCGAAAAACGTACGAAGCCAGACTATGAGTCAACTTCGATTCCGCAAGTTTCAAAAAAGAAAATTCAACATCTATATGGTACAAAACAATTACTAGATGAAAAAGGCCCTAGTGGAGTTGCAGATTGGGTTAAAGCACAAGATGATGTTTTAATTACTGACACGACATTCCGTGATGCGCATCAATCTTTACTTGCTACGCGTGTACGTACAAAAGATATGTTAAATATAGCTTCTAAAACTGCTGAAGTATTTAAAGATAGTTTTTCTTTAGAAATGTGGGGAGGCGCTACTTTTGATGTGGCATACAACTTCTTAAAAGAAAATCCTTGGGAGCGTTTAGAAAAACTTAGAAAAGCGATTCCAAATGTATTATTCCAAATGTTATTAAGAGCTTCAAATGCTGTGGGTTATAAGAATTATCCTGATAATGTAATTCAAAAATTTGTAGATGAAAGTGCTAAAGCAGGTGTAGATGTTTTCCGTATTTTCGACTCATTAAACTGGGTAGATCAAATGAAAGTGGCAAATGAAGCGGTACAAAAAGCAGGTAAAATTTCAGAGGGTACTATTTGTTACACAGGGGATATTTTAAACTCAGAACGTTCAAATGTGTTCACTTTAGATTACTATGTTAAATTAGCTAAGGAATTAGAACGTGAAGGTTTCCATATTTTAGCAATTAAAGATATGGCTGGCTTATTAAAACCTAGAGCAGCATATGAACTGGTTGGAGAATTAAAAGCTGCAGTTAATTTACCAATACATTTACATACACATGATACAAGTGGAAATGGTTTATTAACCTACAAACAAGCCATCGATGCTGGTGTAGATATTATCGATACAGCTATTGCATCGATGAGTGGCTTAACAAGTCAACCAAGTGTGAACTCCTTATATTATGCATTAGATGGGTTTAAACGAAATATGCGTACAGATATTCAAGGTTTAGAAGAATTAAGTCACTATTGGAGTACTGTTCGCCCATACTACGTTGACTTTGAAAGTGATATTAAGTCACCTAATACAGAAATTTATCAACATGAAATGCCAGGTGGTCAATATTCTAATTTAAGTCAACAAGCTAAAAGTTTAGGTCTTGGTGAACGTTTTAATGAAGTCAAAGATATGTATCGTCGTGTTAATTTCTTGTTTGGAGATATTGTTAAAGTGACACCATCTTCAAAAGTGGTAGGAGATATGGCGTTATATATGGTACAAAATGATTTAGATGAACAATCTATTATTGAACAAGGTTATAAATTAGATTTTCCTGAATCAGTAGTGTCATACTTTAAAGGTGAGATTGGTCAACCAGTAAATGGCTTTAATAAACAATTGCAGGATATTATTTTAAAAGGTCAACAACCGCTAACTGAACGTCCAGGAGAATATTTAAAACCAGTAGATTTTGATGAAATACGAGAACAATTACAAGATAAAAATTATGGTGAAGTGACTGAGCAAGATATTATAAGTTATGTACTTTATCCAAAAGTATTTGATCAATTTATTCAAACTAGACAACAATATGGTAACTTATCATTACTTGATACACCGACATTCTTCTTTGGTATGCGTAACGGTGAGACTGTAGAAATTGAAATTGAAAACGGAAAACGTTTAATTATTAAACTTGAAACAATTAGTGAAGCAGATGAAAAGGGTAATCGAACAATTTATTACGTGATGAATGGTCAAGCTCGTCGTATTACGATTAAAGATGAAAACATAAAAACAAATGCGAATGTAAAACCTAAAGCAGATAAAACAAATCCAAATCATATAGGAGCTCAAATGCCAGGAAGTGTGACTGAAGTTAAAGTTTCAGTAGGTGATGAGGTTAAAGTAAATCAACCACTATTAATCACTGAAGCCATGAAAATGGAAACAACAATTCAAGCTCCATTTAATGGAGTGATTAAAAAAGTTACTGTTGGAAATGGTGATGCTATTGCAACGGGAGATTTATTAATCGAAATTGAAAAATCTGAGTAGGTATTAAAAAGTTTAAAAGCATAAGATAGAAAGTTAAATGACATTCTATCTTATGCTTTTTTGCATAAAAAACACGTTAGAGATTCCATGTTTTACAATAACTCTAACATGTCTTTTAAAACTTTATTTGATTTTTGATTTTTCACTTCTAATTGAACGAAGCATGAGTAAAATAAAGTAAGCGATTAAGCCAAAAAGTATAGTAATACAAAGTGCGTGTAGCAATGCAATAATTAAATTAACATGTGTGATTACAGACAATGCACCCGTAATCACTTGTAAAATAATTAAAATAAATGCAGCAGTATAGCCATATCTAATTGTACGGTTTTCAGAATAATTTTTGATGGCATGAATAAATGTAATCATAATCCAACAAAAAGTGATAAATGCCATACCGCGATGTGCAAATTGTACCCAATCTTGCTCAGTATGGGGTACTAAATTATTAAACGGCAATGGCCAGCTTCCATATGCTAAACTTGCTTTAGCGTGGCGAACCAAAGCACCAGTGTAAATAGTGACATAAACAACGCCCGTCATAATCCAAGTAAGATTGCGCAATGGTTTTTTTATAAATAATTCATCAGCCTCATATTTTTTATCCACTTCAAAAATAATAAGCATTAATACGAACACAGAAGAAAAACTAATTAATGAAATTCCAAAATGTAAGGCTAAAACGTAAGAATTTTGTTGCCAAATAACAGCTGCTGCGCCAATTAAGGCTTGAATTAATAGGAAAGCGACACTAATAATTGCTAAAGGTTTAACCTCTTTTATGTATCCTATATTTTTCCAAGCTGTGATGGCCAACCATAACACAACAATTAATGATAAACCTGATACAGCTCGGTGACTCAATTCAATGATTGTAGCAATTGGCAAATTCTGAGGTAATAAAGCGCCGTGACATAAAGGCCATGAAGCACCACAGCCATCTTCAGAGCCCGTCTTAGTTACTAAGGCGCCCCCAAGTTGTACCAATGCCATAATAATTGTTGCTACGATTGATAACCATTTAAGGTTTCGTTTGTTAAACAAGTTTAAACACCCCATCATTAATTTAAAATATTTTGTAATATGATATCCATTTATGCTCTGATTTTAATATAAAAGATATAATTATAAATATTACAACTATTATACTACAATAATTAAAGACAAAAAATTAGTGAGACAGGAAGTCGTTAAAGTGTCACAATTTAAATAGATATTACCTAGCCTTTTATAAGTAATTATTATATCATAGTACTATATGAAAATTTTAAGGAGGGGAACCATGAGTAAAGAACACACTTTATCACAGCCGTCAAGTAGAGTGTCTTTTAAAGAACTACAACAAATTATTAAAATGGGCTTGGTACAGGGTAACCTAATTCCTGCTTTTGCAGGCGCTTGGTTAGCTATTGTAATGACAAATCATTCCTTCCTATCGTCAATACCTCAAATCCTATTAATGTTGATAGGTTCGACATTAATTATGGGTGGTGCTTGTGCATTAAATAATTATTATGATCAAGATATCGATAAAATTATGCCAAGTAAACAAAGTAGACCAACAGTAAACGATAGAATTTCAGATAAACATTTATTAATGTTAAGTTTTGGTATGATGTTAGTAGGAGAAGCATGTTTATTCTTATTAAATGTGCCATCAGGTGTTTTAGGACTTTTTGGTATAGTAGGATATGTATCATATTATTCAATCTGGTCTAAAAGACATACGACTTGGAACACAGTAGTAGGAAGTTTTCCAGGTGCTGTGCCACCTTTAATTGGATGGACAGCTATTGATGGACAAATAAGTCTTGTAGCTTTTGCTTTATTTTTAGTTGTCTTTTGTTGGCAGCCTATTCATTTCTATGCTTTAGCTATTAAACGTAGTGATGAATATTCATTAGCAAATATTCCTATGTTACCTTCAGTAAAAGGCTTTAAACGTACAAGAGTAAGTATGTTTATTTGGTTAGTATTTTTATTACCATTACCGTTCTTATTATCTAGTTTAGGCACTACGTTCGTTGTATTAGCAACTTTATTAAATCTTGGATGGATTTTTATAGGTTTAACAACATTTAAGAAAAATACTGATCAAACTAAGTGGGCAACAAAAATGTTTATCTATTCACTAAATTATTTAGTAGTATTCTTTGCATTAGTTGTTGTCATCTCTTTAATAAAAATGATTTAAAATATCTAAGTTAAATAAGGATGGAACATATGAGTTTACCAATTCTACCAACTATTAGTACAAGCTGTATCGTAATTAGTGCTATTTTAGTAGCAATAGGATGGTGGCAAATTGCTCATCGTCATGTTAATACTCACAAAAAAGTTATGTTATGGGCAGCATTTTTCGCATTAACGTTTTTTATAATTTACGCAACTCGAACGATATTTATAGGTAATACAGATTTTGGTGGTCCAGATTCTGTTAGAACATATTATAAGATATTCTTAATCTTCCACATTAATCTTGCTACGATTGGTGGCGTATTAGGATTAGTTCAAATTATTACTGCATTTAAAGATAAATTTAAATGGCATAGAAGAATCGGACCTGTCGCTTCAATTATATGGTTCTTTACTGGTATTACAGGTGTGGCAGTATACTTATTACTATATGTAATTTATCCAGGTGGAGAAACTACATCGGTGATTAAAGCCACACTAGGTTTATAACAATATTGAATATTTTAAAGAATAGCCTGGGACATAATGAGTGTCTCAGGTATTTTTAATATTTTGGCAGTCGATGATCAAATTGTTTAGTATAAATTATGTTTTAATATTAATTGTTTATTTTATTTGTAAATAGGTATAATGTAGTTTAATTAATAAATTTGGAGTTTAGAAAAAAAGAATGGCTTGATTGTTAAAATAGTTATTTTGTACAATATATATAATTCTAAAGAGGTGGGGGAGCAATGACTAAGTTAGTAATCAAAGTTTTAGGAGTCGTATTTTTAATTACATTTTTAATTTATTTATTTTACTCACCAAGATTAAAATTTGATGTTCTTGAAAATCCTAATAACAACAATAAAATAAGTCATTCAAATCAAGTATCACATTCCGTGAAAAAACAGACTGAAAATCCTGCTCCCAAAAATGGGATAGGTACTTGGATAGGTAAAGATATTAATTATCTTACAAATAAATATGGACAAGCAAATCGTACATATCCTGTTAAAGGCGGATATACTGATTATATATTTAAGAGAAAACAACAATATTATATTGTTACTACAAAACATGATGAAATTAAATCTGTTTATGCTACTGGAGAAAAAGCTCAAACCGGATCATTAAAAATCAATGAAAATGCTTCACATATATTTGAAAAAACTAGTATTAATCCTGACCCCTCTTTTAAAGTGAATGGAAAACAATATAATTTTGAGTTATCAGATGAAGATATTAAAACTCAAACTCTAATTAAATATGGTAATATTTATGCTCAAGTTTATGTGGATCAACAATCAAATCGAATTATGGGTATTCGATATCTAGATAAAGAACTATTAGCATTTATAAAACCTTATCAATTAACAGATGAAGAAGATATTTCAGATGATAAATTTAATAATGACAGAAATAATAAAGATTCATTACCATATGAACAAAGCCCAAATCAATTGATAACCCTCTATGAAATTACTAATCAAATGAGAGATTTAAAACATATTCCACCATTGAAAGTAAATTCAGACATTTCACATATTGCTTCAGCAAATTTATATGAAGCAACTGGTACAGAAGATGTTGAATTTACAGAAGAAGCCCTTAAGAGCCAACTTGGTAACGAAAACATTGACTTTATAGCTACAAGTCAAAATGTGGGCTATGATTTTGATGACGTGCCTACATTAATTCATAGTTGGATGAATTCGGATATACACCGTTCAAGAATGTTAAATAAAAAGTATAATGAAATGGGTGGAGAAGTAATGAGAAATTATTATTCACTTATTTTTGTACAAAAATAAGTTGTGAGGTGACCGATAATGTATACAGAGGAAACATTATCAATTTTAGATGAAATTGAAGATTTATCAGACATGATTGTACAATCAAAAGTGTATTTTAATTATAGAGAAGCTCAAAAAACACTTAAACAAGATGATGAAGCACATTTACTGTATCAAGCTTTTTTAAAATCAAAAGAACGTTATGATGAAGTGATGCGCTTTGGTAGATATCACCCAGATTATCAAAATGTAATGTTAGATACACGTCGACGTAAGCGAGCTTATGAAATGTTGCCTAATGTAATGGATTACAAATCTAAGGAAGTACAATTACAAAATTTAATAGATGAAGTGTTGACTACAATCGCATTATCTGTGTCAGAAAATGTAAAGATTGAAGTGGGTAATCCATTTTTTAAAACGGATTCTAAAGGCTGCGCCTCAGGAGGTACATGTAATTGTCGTTTATAATTAAAAATAAAATCTAGTAAATCAGAGGTTGAGTTGCAAAATGAGATGTCAGCATATTTTTACTTTAATTATTGAAGATTAATATATTAAAAGAATCTGAGACAACTATGATGTATGTCCCAGATTCTTTTATGTATATATTTTAATTTTATATAGAATGAGTGTATTTAATTTGAGGTATGTTGTTTTAGTAGTGATTTAAATTGTTTACCTAAATCAGGACGGTCAGTAACAATGGTGTGGACACCTTTTTGATACAAATCATACATTAAGTCAACACTATTGATGCCATAATAACCTGGCACAATATTTAATAAGTTAAGCCATTGAATAAAATGAGTTGATGATA
This sequence comes from Staphylococcus sp. HMSC034C12, assembly GCF_001835895.1. Lineage (NCBI taxonomy): Bacteria > Bacillati > Bacillota > Bacilli > Caryophanales > Staphylococcaceae > Staphylococcus > Staphylococcus sp. HMSC034C12. The sequence continues at coordinate 45,286 of NZ_KV826352.1, forward strand.
ATGGGATACCTTTGAATTTTATAGGCATTTGAAATGTGTCAGCTTGAGGATGATAATGATAACCTAGTCCTAAAATAAACTTAATCACACCTTCAGTCACTTCATGTTGACTTGCACCAGTAGCTATTTCTCCATTGCTTATTGCTCTAAAACGTTCATTTTGTTTTTTATGGAAACTTGTTACAAGTACACGTTTCTCAGCATGATGATGCTTTATAATATCATACATTTTTTTAGGCGCAATAGCTCCTTCATAACTACTTGGAGTATCTTTTAAATCTACATTGATATATTTGCTAGGATACATTTCTAAAAGTTCATCGAAAGTTAAAATTTTAGCTTGTTGATGACCTCTATAAATATGGCGACCATTGATATCAGTAAAATGAAATCCTGCATCTAATTTTTTTAATTCTTTTAATGTGTAATCACATACTTTTCCTGAACCATTAGTAGTACGGTCGACTGTAGCATCGTGAAAAACAATCAATTCTTCATCTTTAGTTAGTCTCACATCTGTTTCAAAGCCATCTAAACCATAATCAACAGCATTATCGAAAGCTAATTGTGTTTGTTCTGGTCGAACTGACATTCCACCTCTATGTGCAAAAATATAAGGTGCTGGTCCATTAAAAAAGTAAGGTATGTCTTTAAGCATTTTAGGCTTTTGATTTCTTTTTAAAAGTAATAAACTGCTTAGTATACCCATACTAGTGATACCCAAATTAAAAAAATTCTTCTTAATGTGTTTCAAGGTATAACCTCCTAAAGTTCATTTAAAATTAATAATTAAAGAAATATTTTTCGAAAGTTAAGTGTTGAGATATTGAATGTATTTTATAAAATTATTAGTCATGGTATAGTAATTATGCATAATAAATGGAGTGAGTGAAATAATATGGAATTGATTCCAAGAGTTAGCTTAATTATTTACTTAAAGCATATTAAACATGAAAGACAGATACGTAAATATGGACATATCGTTTATACTAATAAACCTCGAAAGTATGTAGTAATGTATGTTAATGAACATGAAGTAGACGATATTCTCCAGAAATTAATGAAATTAAAATATGTTTTACATATTGATGGATCCCCTTATAAAAACTTGAAAAAAACATATGATAAAGAAAAGCATGAAAAGCTTTAAGATGTATTTAAACATTGTTATTGCATCGGTGGGATCCAATTTTGTAAACGAAGTACGCTAATTAAATATTTAAAATATAAATCATTCGTATGAAATGCATTTGGCGGTTGAACATCAATGCCGACAATAGGAATATCATACGATTGAGCTTGTTCATTAATCATCTCAAATTTTTTATTACTATTTGGGTAAGGATATTTTAAAGCGTTTAACATCATATATATGGCTTGAAATTGTTTACCGGTCGTAGGATTCATAATAATTGCGACTGATGATAATTGTTTGTCTGACTGTGGTGTATGGAAATAGACAACCTTGTCTATTCTTGCATGATTATATTCAATAAGAGTAAGAAATTCGAATAAATCTGTAAGTCCTTCTCCTAAAATAATAAATGATTGTTTCATAAATATTTAATTCTCCTTTTTCAAAATAAATTATAGTAAATAAATGAATGAAATGGAAGTGTAAGTCAAAATGAGAGTCATTGCTGGAAAACATAAAAGTAAACCACTAGAGAGTTTAGAAGGACGTAATACACGTCCAACAATGGATAAAGTTAAAGAAGGTATTTTTAACAGTTTACATGAAGTATACGGCTTAGGTTTAGACTTATTTGCTGGTAGTGGTGCTTTAGGAATTGAAGCACTTTCTAGAGGTATGGATAAAGTTATATTTGTAGACCAAAACTTTAAAGCAGTTAAAGTGATCCAAGCTAACTTGAAACAATTAAATTTAGAGGAACAATCTGAAGTATATAAAAATAATGCAGATAGAGCGTTAAAGGCTATCAATAAAAGAGACATTCAATTTGATTTCATTTTTTTAGACCCTCCTTATAATAAAGGGCTAATAGATAAGGCTCTAGATCAAATTTCTAAGTTTAATTTATTAAAAGAACATGGTATTATCATTTGTGAGTTTAGTAATCAAGAAAAAATCAATACATATGATTTTGAAGTAATTAAGCAATATCATTACGGTTTAACAGATACTTTGTTATTAAAAAAAGGAGAACACAATGACTAAGACAAAAGCAGTCATTCCAGGTAGTTTTGATCCTATTACTTATGGGCATTTAGATATTATAGAAAGAAGTTCTGATCGATTTGATGAACTTCATGTATGTATATTAAAAAATAGTAGTAAAGCAGGTACATTTTCTATTGAAGAACGTATGGAATTAATACGTGAATCTGTAAAACATTTGCCAAATGTGAAAGTACATAATTTTAATGGATTACTTGTCGATTTTTGTGATAAAATAGGCGCTAAAACAATTATTCGTGGCTTAAGAGCAGTGAGTGATTTTGAATATGAATTACGTTTAACTTCAATGAATAAAAAATTAAATAGTAATGTAGAAACAATGTATATGATGACAAGTACAAACTATTCATTTATCAGTTCAAGTGTTGTGAAAGAAGTGGCTCAATATAAGGCAGATATTTCAGATTTCGTACCTAGGCATGTTGAAAGAGCATTAAAAGAAAAATTTGAAGATTAAAAAATTAGCGTATAGAACAGAAATGAAATGTTCCATACGCTTTAATTCAATTATTTAATCTAATTACAGGGGTATTAAAATCATTTTTCTGTTGACCTGATAATAAGTTATAAATATCGGTAGATTTAATTTCATTTTTAAAAAAATGAGCAGATGTTTTATTAATATTAGTGATGAATTGACGCTCTGGAAATTTGGTTTTTAATTGTTTGAGATAACTTTGTCCGCGACGATTCATTCCTAAAATTCTTACAGCTGAAATGGATTGAATAGAATCTTCTTTTTTTACATTTAAAAGAATTTGCATAAGTATGCGTTGTAAATGAGTATAGGTAAAGCGTTTTGTCTTCAGTAAAGACATAAAGGATTCAAAAGAAGTGGCTTGATTGATATATTTTTTTAATCGATGTTCTAGTCCTTCAGATATAGTGTATATATGAGCCATTTCATGAATTGAATGACTTAAGATATGATATTTAATCAAGCTAAATGTATCCTCTTTAGTTAAATGAGGTGTTGTATACAGTGATTGAATTGAAGAGGGAACAACTGTAGTCCACTGAGTTTCTTGAGTGATTAACGACTGCCTAATTGCAGAACCACTTGCAAAGGATGATGTTTCAATTGTCGCATCATGATGATGAGCATGCACACGTTGGATAGCAAGTCCTTTCATGTGAGGTGCAAATTGTTGTATAGCTTTTAAGTAAGTGATTGCTAAAATATTATTAGGCATTTTCAGTAAAGTATTATCGCTAATTAAATCATTTATAATTTTTGCATAATTACTACCTTCTTTTACTTTTTGATTAAAAGTTGAACTATGTTCTAAATTGATTATTTCATTTGCAACGTTTTTAAGGCGAGTTATATCAGGTGTTTCACTTCCAAAAGCAATAGTATTAACATCTAGATAACGAGCAACTTGAACAGCTATTTGTGCAAAATAATCACTTGAAGAAAGACTAGCGATAAGGGGTAACTCAACAACTAAATCGACATTGGAAAGTGCCATTTGTGTACGTAGGAATTTGTTATAAATAGCAGGTTCACCTCTCATAACGAAATTACCACTCATGATTGCAATAGAGATCTCTGCATCGGACTGTACTTTAGCTTGTTGCGCATGATAAGCATGACCGTTATGAAATGGATTATACTCTGTAATCAATCCAACACTTTTCATTTGCAATTCGTCCTTTCAGTATTCATTATTAGTATTGTAACAGATAATAAGATGTTAAGAAAAAATCTTGACAACTTATAATAGTAAAGTTAAAATAAATTTTGTGTTTGTTAGAGGTGAAGCCATATGAAATGGTCAATAACGCAATTGAGAAAATATCAAGGTAAACCTTTTGAATTCAATGAAAAGGCGAACTTTGACGATTTAATAGAACCTTTAGGTCTGATTGATTTATCAGAGATGAATATCGAAGGTGAATTAACCATAAAATCAAATGAAGTGATAGCAGATATGCATGTTACTGGTACGTATACTATGCCTTGTGCTCGTACATTAGTGCCTGTAGATGTGCCACTTGATGTCAGAACTTCCGAAATATTTGATTTAGAAGGTTATAATAGTTATACCGATGAAGAAGTAGATGAAGATGAACATTATCATCTTGCTACAGATGGTATGATTAATATCCGAGATATTGCTAAAGAATTGGTTATTATTGAGAAGCCAATGCGTGCATTTTCTGAGAATAGTGATCAAATGCTTACAGAAGGTAACGGTTGGGAAGTTATTGATGAAGAACAAGCGCTTGAGCTTGAGCACTCTAAAGATAACGACGATTCCCAAACACGCCAAGTTGATCCTAGGCTTCAAAAATTACAACAGTTATATGATAAAGAGTAATAGCAGGTTAATTTAATTTATAGTATAATAATTAAATGACCGAATACTTGAGATTATGTGTTTTAATATTAAGGAGGATATATCATGGCAGTACCAAAAAGAAGAACGTCTAAAACTAGAAAAAATAAACGTCGTACTCATTTCAAAATTTCAGTACCTGGTATGACTGAATGCCCAAACTGTGGCGAGTACAAATTATCTCACCGCGTATGTAAAAACTGTGGTTCTTACAATGGTGAAGAAGTCGTTTCTAAATAATTTATATCTATTTAAAAAAGGTGGAATACGAATTCATTATGAATTCTATCCCACTCTTTTTTTATATTATCTCAATTTATATCATTGCTATCAAAAATAATTTGGAGAGACTATTATGGAACAAATTACTTCAACACAAAATAATAAAATTAAATTAGCAAATAAACTTAAAAAGAAAAAAGAACGCGATAAAACAGGATTAGCTCTCATCGAAGGCATACATTTAATTGATGAAGCATTTAAAAGTAATATGATGATTAAACAATTATTTGTAATTGAGCCAGAAAGAACAGATTCTAGACTTTTAGAGTATGCAAAAGAAGCTTACGAAATTAATATGAAAGTGGCTGAATCATTATCAGGGACTATTACACCGCAAGGTTTTTTTGCAGTCATTGAAAAACCTAAACATGATATCTCAAAAGCGAAACAAGTGTTATTACTTGATCGTATACAAGATCCTGGTAACTTAGGCACGTTAATTCGTACAGCAGATGCTGCGGGTATAGATATGATTGTAATGGAAAAAGGTACAGCAGACGCATACCAAGATAAAGTAATGAGAGCCAGTCAAGGAAGTGTATTTCATATTCCTATTGTCACAACAGAATTAAATAAATTTATTGAACAATTTGATGGCCCAGTATATGGTACAGCCTTAGAAAATGCTGTGTCCTATAAAAACATCGAATCGCAAGACACATTTGCCTTATTACTTGGTAATGAAGGAGAAGGTGTTAATAAAGAATTATTAGCACATACCTCGCAGAATCTTATTATACCTATATACGGCAAAGCGGAAAGTTTAAACGTGGCGATTGCTGGAAGTATTTTGCTTTATCATTTGAAAGGTTGACCTTTTGATTTAAAATCGACTATACTTAATTGTATACAAAATTAAAATAATATGTTTATTAAAGATAAATATAAACCGATAAAAAGACGTAAACTAAATGATTAATTGCACAGGGAAAGTAAGCGTGACTGAAACTTACTTCAATTTACATTAGTTTTTTTCACCTTTTTGGTTACTTAAAGAAATTTAAGTCGGAGTGCATCTTCGTTAACAATGCTAACAAGTGTATGCTTAGGCATAAATTTGGGTGGTACCACGGAAGGCTTTCGTCCCAGTTATTTAGGGATGAAAGTCTTTTTTTAATTTAATAAAGTAAATTTTATGATAAATAGAAAGTATGAGGTGTAAGTCATGACTCAAAATGATTCAATGACAGAATTAAGACAACAAGCTTTAGTAGATATTAACGAAGCGCAAGATGAACGTGCTTTACAAGATGTCAAAGTAAAGTATCTAGGAAAAAAAGGCTCTGTAAGTGGTTTAATGAAAAATATGAAAGATTTACCAAATGAAGAAAAGCCAGCTTATGGACAAAAAGTAAATGAGTTAAGACAAGCAATTCAAAATGAACTTGAAGAAAAACAAGAATTATTAAAAAATGAAAAGTTAAACCAACAACTTGCTGAGGAAACAATTGATGTTACATTACCTAGTCGCCAAATTAATATTGGCTCAAAACATCCATTAACTAGAACGGTTGAAGAAATTGAAGATTTATTCCTAGGATTAGGATATGAAATTGTTGATGGATACGAAGTAGAACAAGATTATTATAATTTTGAAGCTTTAAACCTTCCTAAATCACATCCAGCCCGAGATATGCAAGATAGTTTTTATATTACAGATGAGATTTTAATGCGTACGCACACGTCTCCAGTGCAAGCACGTACAATGGAAAAACGTCACGGTCAAGGACCAGTAAAAATTATTTGTCCTGGGAAAGTGTATCGACGAGATTCAGATGATGCTACACATAGTCATCAATTTACACAAATTGAAGGTTTAGTAGTAGATAAACATATCAAAATGAGTGATTTGAAAGGAACGTTAGAGTTAGTAGCTAAAAAATTATTTGGTGCTGATCGTGAAATTCGATTACGACCAAGTTATTTCCCATTCACAGAGCCATCAGTGGAAGTAGACGTCTCTTGTTTCAAATGTAAAGGTAAAGGATGTAATGTATGTAAACATACTGGATGGATTGAAATCTTAGGTGCAGGTATGGTACATCCTAATGTTCTAGAAATGGCCGGTTTTGATTCAAATGAATATTCTGGCTTTGCATTCGGTATGGGGCCAGATCGTATAGCAATGTTAAAATACGGAATCGAAGACATTCGTCATTTCTATACAAATGATGTGAGATTCCTTAATCAATTTAAAGCTGTAGAAGATAGAGGTGAAGCATAATGTTGATTTCAAATGAATGGTTAAAAGATTACGTAGATGCTGGTGTACCTTCTAAAGACTTAGCTGAGCGTATTACACGTACGGGTATTGAAGTAGCAGATATTATAGATTACTCAAAAGATATTAAAAATGTAGTAGTAGGATATGTAACATCTAAAGAAAAACATCCAGATGCAGATAAATTGAATATCTGTCAAGTTGATATAGGTGAAGAAGAACTTGTTCAAATTGTTTGTGGGGCACCTAATGTTGATGAAAATCAATATGTGATTGTGGCTAAAGTAGGTGGACGTTTACCTGGAGGTATTAAAATAAAACGTGCCAAATTACGCGGAGAACGTTCGGAAGGTATGATTTGTTCCTTACAAGAAATTGGTGTCTCAAGTAATGTTGTACCAAAAGACTATGAAAATGGAATTTTCGTATTTCCTAGTGAAGTGACACCGGGAACTGATGCATTAGACGCATTATATCTTAATGATCAAATTATGGAATTTGATTTAACACCTAACCGTGCAGACGCTTTAAGTATGGTGGGAACTGCATATGAAGTTGCAGCATTATATCAAACTGAAATGACTAAACCAAACACAACGCTTAACGAAACTGAAACTTCAGCAACAGATGAGTTATCAGTGACTGTTGATAATCCTGAAAAAGTTCCTTATTACAGTGCAAGAGTTGTTAAAAATGTGAGAATTGCACCATCACCTATCTGGATGCAAGCACGTTTAATTAAAGCTGGTATCCGTCCAATTAATAATGTAGTTGATATTTCTAACTATGTATTACTTGAATATGGTCAACCACTTCATATGTTTGATCAAGACCATATGGGTTCTAAAGATATCGTTGTACGTCAAGCGAATGAAAATGAAACAATGACAACATTAGACGATACTGAAAGAACGCTTATTGATACAGATATCGTTATCACAAATGGTAAAGAACCTATTGCATTAGCTGGTGTTATGGGTGGAGATTTTTCAGAAGTGACTGATCAAACAATGAATGTCGTAGTAGAAGGTGCGATTTTTGACCCTGTATCTATCCGTCACACATCACGTCGTTTGAATTTACGTAGTGAGTCTTCAAGTCGTTTTGAAAAAGGTATTGCAACAGAATTTGTTAATGAAGCAGTCGATAGAGCTTGTTATTTACTTGAACATTATGCTTCTGGTGAAGTATTAAAAGATAGAGTGGCACAAGGAGATTTAGGTTCACTTGTTACGCCAATTGATATTACTGCGGAAAAAGTAAATCAAACAATTGGTTTTAATTTATCAAATGATGAGATTAAAGCTATTTTCGAACAATTAGGATTTAAAACGATTCAAAATGCCGATACTTTAACAGTATATGTACCTTCACGTCGTAAAGATATTTCAATTAAGGAAGATTTAATTGAAGAAATAGCAAGAATATACGGATATGATAATATTCCTTCAACTTTACCAGTGTTTGATGATGTAACTAGTGGAAAATTGACAGATCGTCAATATAAAACGCGTACGGTAAAAGAAACACTCGAAGGTGCAGGATTAAATCAAGCCATCACATATTCACTTGTGTCTAAAGACCATGCCAAAGATTTTGCATTACAAGAACGTCCTACAATTAGTCTACTTATGCCAATGAGTGAAGCGCATTCTACATTACGTCAAAGCTTATTACCACATTTAATCGAAGCAACAACTTATAACGTAGCACGTAAAAATAAAAATGTAAGATTATATGAAATTGGACGTGTGTTCTTTGGTAACGGCAAAGATGAATTACCGGATGAAATCGAATATTTAAGTGGTATTCTAACTGGAGAATATGTAGTTAATACTTGGCAAGGTAAAAAAGAAGAGATTGATTTCTTTATTGCTAAAGGTGTAGTCGATCGAATTGCTGAAAAATTAAATTTAGGTTTCACTTATAAAGCTGGCGAAATAAAAGGCCTTCATCCAGGTAGAACTGCGATTGTTTCATTAGAAGGTAAAGAGATAGGATTTGTAGGAGAATTACATCCTCAATTAGCAGCTGAAAATGATCTTAAACGCACATATGTATTTGAATTAGACTATGATGCAATGATGCAAGTAGCTGTAGGTTACATTAATTATGAACCAATTCCAAAATTCCCTGGTGTGTCAAGAGATATCGCTATGGAAGTAAAACGTGACATGCCTTCATCAGAATTATTAGACATTATTCATGAGAATGGTGAAGACATTCTAAAAAATACACTTGTATTTGATGTGTATGAAGGTGAACACTTGGAAGAAGGTAAAAAATCAGTAGCCATTCGTTTAAATTATTTAGATACTGAAAATACACTTACAGATGAACGTGTTTCTAAAGTGCATGATAAAATTTTAGAAGCATTAAAAGCTAAAGGCGCTACAATTCGATAATAAATTAAAGAAGAGATTGGGATATACATCCTAAAAAAATAGCCAGTAAATGAGTTTATTATAAAGTCATTTACTGGTTTCATTATTTACAATACTTTGTATAGTTGGTTCGCTTTATTAGGGAATAAATTTAGTCTGTAGTCTTTAGCGTATCCTATTTTATCAAGAGTCGCGCTAAAATGCTTTTTTTATGTAATTTTACATTGAAATACTTTTAAAAAATAAGGTCCTTTCGTATAATTTAATAAACTTCATTAAATTAACGAGGTACCTTATGTATAAAGATTCTAACATGACTCAACTTACTTGACCGATAGAAACTTCAGCACTTGTTCCCGCAAACGATGTGTCACGATATGTAAATAAAAGTGTTGAAACAATTCTCGATACTGAATTTGATGAATTTAGACATCATCGTATAGCATTCTAAAATGTTCTTTATTGATACTTTTTATTAACCAACGTCCATGCTTTATCACGATTTTTAAAATGTTTTTTTGAAATAGAATCTAACTTACTAATATTATATTTTTCAATAATTTGAGCAGCGATTAAATCTACTTTATGACTCGCGCCTTTTGGAATATCAAAATGCATCATTTTTGATATTGAATCCATGTGCTTAATAAAAGCATAGCGAGAAATGATACTTGCTGCTGCAATAGCAAGGGATTTAGATTCTCCCTTTGTTTCAAATTTTGTTTGATTTGGAAAAGGTAAGTCGCTTAGAGCATAACGCTTGTAGACGTTACGTTCTGCAAATTGGTCAATGACAATGTAGTCTAATGCTTTAGTATCTATCTTGTTAGTTACATTTTTTATCGCTTCATTATGAAGGACTGCTTTCATTTTTACTTGAGACCAACCTAGTGCTTGTCTTTCATTATATTTAGTATTGTTTAATGTAAGTAATGAATGAGGAATAAAGGTAATCAGTTGTTCTGCAAGTTCTATAATTTTAGTGTCTGTTAATTTTTTCGAATCATCTACGCCTAGCGTTCTTAAAATATCTATATGCTCTTTAGATACAAAAGCAGCACAAACCGTTAATGGACCAAAATAATCGCCACTTCCCGCTTCATCACTACCAATACAGTTATAATCATTATATGTTATATTATGTAAATCATCTGCCTTTGAAGATTTTGAATTAGTTACAGAATCAGTAGTACAAAATTGACGCGCTATATGTTCAGCATGTTTTCCTTGAAACATAACTTTACCAGAATTGTAAATACTAATGACAGTGTCATGATATTTGGTTCTTGCTTTCATTCCATTAGGTAAATTGGATGTACTAAAGTTAATTTGGTTCAAAAGTTGCTCAATATCTTGATTAGTTAATTTATGTACTACATTTCCCATAAAATGTTTAAACCTCTCTTTTAAAATTCTAATAGATATACTTTAACATAATGAAGATAAAAACGTAGGTTTAGTGGTATAAATAAATAGTATTTTAAATCTATAATTACAAATAAGAGACGCTCATGTATAATAATAATAATCTACTTATTCACTCAACAAAACATTAGTCAAAGAAATTTAAAATATTATCAAAAGTCAGGAGTTAATACAATGGGAGAATTTAAAAATCGTATTAATGTATCGATCAATGATCAAAATTTTACGATTATCGGTGACGATGATCCTGAACACATACGTTATGTAGCACATTTAGTAGATGAACAGCTAAGATTATTAGGACGTAAATCAGCAGGATTAGATACAACAAGAAAAGCAATTTTAACTGCAGTGAATATCATGGACGAAAAAGTGAAATTGGAAGAAGAAAACGAAATATTAAAACAAATGATTTATGAATTAAAACAACAGGATAGCTAAATGACTATAGATTTAGTAATGATACTTATTATTTTGATGTATATGATAATTGGTTTTAGAAGAGGCCTTTGGCTGAATAGTCTTCATTTGTCGTCTACGCTTGTCTCACTATTCATTGCGCATCGTTTTTACCAATATATATCAAAACAAATGATTGTTTTTGTTCCATTTCCTAAAACAGTTGCTTTTGATACGCACTTCGCATTTCAATATCATGATGTACAACAACGTTTTGATACTATTGTGGCATTTTTATGTATTGCTTTTATAAGTAAGTTGCTTTTATATCTTATTATTGTAACTTTTGATAATATAGTGTCATATCATAATATTCATGTTACAAGTCGAATATTGGGAAGCTTATTAGGTAGTATTGCCAGTGTGATTGTACTGCAACTTGTTTTATATTTAGTATCTTTATATCCTAATGAATGGATTCAAGAAAGTTTAAAACACGGTTATTTAAGCCATATTATTCTATTTAAGATGCCGTTTTTATCATCTTATATACTAAATTTATAAATAAAAAAAGATAAAAGGTCAGGACTAGGTGATGGATATAAACCTCCTGGTCTCTTTTTATGGAGTGAATGTAATGACAAAGAAAGATGTAATTCAACTACTAGAAAAAATTGCTATATATATGGAATTGAATGGAGAAAATACGTTTAAAGTATCTGCTTATCGTAAAGCAGCACAAAGTCTTGAAATAGATGAACGTTCTTTAGATGAAATAAAAGATGTTACTGAATTAAAAGGAATTGGAAAAGGGGTAGGAGAGGTCATTAGCGAATATCGAGAAACAGGTACCTCATCAACTTTAAAAGAATTGCAACGTTTAGTTCCTGAAGGATTAATTCCTTTAATGAAAATTCAAGGTTTAGGTAGTAAAAAAATTGCAAAGTTGTATAAAGAGTTAAATATTACAGATAAAGAACATCTTCAAGAAGCTTGTGAAGCGGGAAAAGTTAGTGAACTAAGTGGATTTGCTAAAAAAACGGAACAAAACATACTTGAAGCAGTAAAAGCACTAGGAGCTAAAAAAGATCATTATCCTATTGATTTGATGCGACATTTAAATAAAGATATTATGACTTATCTAGAACAATTAGAAGAAGTTGAGCATTATTCTGAAGCAGGTAGTTTCCGTCGTTATAAAGAAGTAAGTAAAGATTTAGACTATATTATTAGTACACGACACCTTCTTCATGTACAACAACACCTTTTAAATATTCCAAATAAAGTGAAAGAAGTCGCAGTTGGAGAAACGAAAGTGTCACTTGAATTGGAATATGATGATGAAACGATTGGTGTAGATTTTAGACTTGTTGAACCAGAAGCCTTTTATCATACCTTACAGCACTTTACAGGTTCCAAAGATCATAACATTCGCATTAGACAACTTGCTAAAGCACAAAATGAAAAAGTGAGTGAGTATGGTATCGAACAACAAGATGGAACGTTACTCCAATTCCAAAGTGAAGATGAAATTTACCAACACTTCGGTAGACATTGGATTGCTCCAGCAATGCGTGAAGATGGCAGTGAGTTTGATCGTGATTTAAATTCAATCATTACATTAGATGATATTAAAGGTGATCTTCATATGCATACAACGTATAGTGACGGCGCTTTTTCTATACGAGAGATGATTGAAGCAAACATTAAAAAAGGCTATGAATACATGGTCATTACGGATCATTCAAAGAGTTTAAAAGTTGCGCATGGATTACAAGTTGAACGATTATTACGTCAAAATGAAGAAATAAAAAATTTGAATGAAGAATACACAGAAATAGATATTTACTCAGGTACAGAGATGGATATTTTACCTGATGGATCATTAGATTATGAGGATGATATACTATCGCAACTTGACTATGTTATTGCAACTATTCATCAAAGTTTCAATCAATCTGAAGAAGAGATTATGCAACGCCTAGAACATGCATGTCGTAATCCTTATGTTAGACATATTGCACATCCAACTGGTCGTATTATTGAGCGACGTGAAGGGTATCAACCTAATATAGAACAGTTGATGCAACTTGCAGAAGAAACACAAACGGTAATGGAAATTAATGCTAATCCAAAACGATTAGATTTAAATGCTGCCACTGTAAAAAAATATCCAAATATTAAATTAACAATTAATACAGATGCTCATCATGTGGATCATCTTGATTTTATGAAATATGGCGTAGCTACTGCGCAAAAAGGATTTGTAAATAAAGATAGAGTGATTAATACAATGACGCGTGACGCTTTTAAAAACTTTATTAATAATAATATTAAATTACAGAAATAGAGGGATTGTATGAGACAAAAAACATTAGACGTCTTAGAGTTTGATAAAATCAAATCATTTGTAGCTTCTGAAACGATAAGTGATTTAGGACGTGAAAAAGTGTCTAAAATGTCTCCAGCAACTGATTTTGAAACTGTAGAATTTCAAATGAATGAGACAGATGAAATATCACAAATTTATAATAAACATCGTTTACCTAGTTTAAGTGGTTTATCAAAAGTATCACCATTAATTCACCGTGCTAAAATTGGTGGAGTGCTTAATGTTACCGAATTAAATGTAATTAAGCGGTTGATACAAGTACAAAATCAATTTAAAACATTTTATAATCAACTGCTTGAAGAAGATGAAGGCGTCGTAAAGTATCCAATTTTAAATGAAAGAATGAATCAACTACCTGTACTTACTGATTTATATCAAGAAATAAATGAAAAATGTGATGCTTACGATTTATATGATAATGCAAGTTATGAATTGCAAGGTATTCGAAGCAAAATATCAAGTACGACTCAACGCATTAGACAAAATTTAGATCGTATTGTTAAAAGTCAAGCTAATCAAAAGAAACTTTCAGATGCCATTATTACAGTGCGAAATGATCGCAATGTGATACCGGTAAAAGCAGAATATCGACAAGATTTTAAAGGGATTGTGCATGATCAATCAGCTTCTGGACAAACCCTTTATATTGAACCATCTTCTATTGTTGAAATGAATAATCAAATTAGTCGATTAAGAAATGATGAAGCAGTAGAACGTGAACGTATATTAACAGAATTAACAGGTTTCGTAGCTGCTGATGATGATAATTGTTTAGTGGCAGAGTCGGTTATGGGTCAAATTGATTTCTTAACGGCTAAAGCGCGCTATGCACGATCAATTAAAGGGACAAAACCTACTTTTTATAAGGAAAGAACGGTTTATTTACCTAATGCTTATCATCCTTTATTGAATAAAGATACAGTCGTAGCAAATACAATTGAATTTATTGATGATATTGAAACGGTTATTATTACGGGACCTAACACAGGTGGTAAAACTGTCACTTTAAAAACGTTAGGACTTATCATTGTGATGGCTCAATCCGGGTTACTCATTCCTACATTAGATGGTAGTCAATTGAGTGTATTTGAAAACGTATATTGTGATATAGGTGATGAACAATCGATTGAACAATCGCTATCTACGTTTTCATCACATATGAAAAATATTGTAGAAATTTTGAAAGAAACGGATAAAAATAGTCTTGTTTTATTTGATGAATTAGGTGCTGGAACCGATCCGAGTGAAGGTGCAGCTTTAGCTATGAGTATTCTCGATCATGTGAGGGAGATTGGTTCACTAGTTATGGCAACGACACATTATCCAGAGCTTAAAGCTTATAGTTATAATCGTGAAGGCGTTATGAATGCAAGTGTTGAGTTTGATGTGAATACATTAAGTCCGACTTACAAATTATTAATGGGTGTTCCTGGACGTTCCAATGCCTTTGATATTTCTAAAAAATTAGGTTTAGGATTAAACATCATTAATAAGGCTAAAACAATGATTGGTACAGACGAACAAGAAATTAATTCAATGATAGAATCATTAGAGAAAAACTCTAAACGTGTGGATGAACAACGTATTGAGCTTGAAAAATTATTGAGAGAAGCACGAACGACGCATGATGATTTGGAACGTCAGTATCAACAATATAAAAATTATGAACAAAAATTAATGGATGAAGCTAAAGATAAAGCAAATCAGCGCATTAAATCAGCTACAAAAAAAGCAGATGACATTCTAAAAGATTTAAGAGAAATGCGAGATAAAAAAGGGGCCGACGTTAAAGAACATGAATTAATAGATAAGAAAAAACATTTAGAAGATCAATATGAAGCTAAATCCTTAAAACAAAATGTAAAAAAACAAAAATGGGATGATATTCATGCTGGCGATGAAGTTAAAGTATTATCTTATGGCCAAAAAGGCGAAGTATTAGAATTAAGCGGAGAAAATGAAGCTGTAGTTCAAATGGGTATTATCAAAATGAAGTTACCTATTGAAGATTTAGAAAAAACGAAAAAGAAAAAAGAAAAACCAACGAAAATGGTGACACGCCAAAATCGTCAAACTATTAAAACAGAATTAGACTTAAGAGGCTATCGTTATGAAGAAGCGGTTGGAGCTTTAGATCAATATATTGACCAAGCTGTATTAAGTAACTATGAACAGGTTTATATTATTCATGGTAAAGGTACAGGTGCACTTCAAAAAGCAGTTCAAAATCATTTAAAAAAACATAAAAGTGTTCAATCTTTTCGTGGTGGACTGCCAAGTGAAGGCGGATTTGGTGTTACAGTAGCAGAACTTAAATAATATAAAACTAGAATGTTGATTTTTTTAAAATTTGACGTACAATAAAGCAAGCGTTTAATCTTAACACAAGTTTATGACAAGATTAATAAATAGTGATAAAGATGAGCAAGAGCAATGCAGATATATGGAAAGTCTGTTATAATTTGCTCATCATTTAATATTTAAGGAGGATTGGCAATTATGGCAATCGTAAAAGTTACAGATTCAAATTTTGATGAAAACATTCAATCAGGTGTTAAATTAGTAGATTTTTGGGCAACTTGGTGTGGACCTTGTAAAATGATCGCCCCTGTGTTAGAAGAATTAGCTGGAGACTATGATGGTAAAGCAGACATCTTAAAATTAGATGTAGATGAAAATCCATCTACTGCTGCTAAATATGAAGTAATGAGCATCCCAACTTTAATCGTATTTAAAGATGGAGAAGCAGTAGATAAAGTAGTAGGTTTCCAACCTAAAGAAAACTTAGCAGAAGTTTTAGATAAACATCTATAATATTTAGTACAATTATAAAAGAATGGGGCATTACATGTTATGTAATCGCTCCGTCTTTTTTATGTGAACGTCAAGTTAATAGAAAGGAGGAGACGGATGACCGACTACGAAGAAAAAATTAGAGATAAATTAAGTGTCGTCCCATTTGAACCAGGCTGTTATTTAATGAAAGATCGAAATGACCAAATTATTTATGTAGGTAAAGCAAAACGATTACGAAATCGACTACGTTCTTATTTTACTGGTGCACATGATGCAAAAACTACACGTCTTGTAAGTGAAATTCGTAACTTCGAATTTATTGTAACTTCAAGTGAGACAGAATCATTATTACTTGAGTTGAATTTGATCAAACAATATCAACCTCGCTACAATATTTTATTAAAAGATGATAAAAGTTATCCTTTTATAAAGATTACTAAAGAAAAACATCCTCGTTTACTTGTGACACGTACAGTAAAAAAAGGTACAGGAAAATATTTTGGACCTTATCCTAATGCATATTCAGCACAGGAAACTAAAAAATTATTAGATCGTATTTATCCTTTTAGAAAATGTGATAAAATGCCTGATAAATTGTGTCTATATTATCATATCGGTCAGTGCATGGGACCATGTGTGTATGATGTAGATCAACAAAAATATGCACAAATGACACGTGAAATTACTGACTTTTTAAATGGAGAAGATAAAACAATTCTTCATAATCTTGAAACACGCATGCTAGATGCTAGTGAGAAGTTAGATTTTGAACGTGCTAAAGAATATAGAGATTTAATTCAACATATTCATAATTTAACTAAAAAACAAAAAATTATGTCTTCAGATAATACAATTAGAGATGTTTTTGGATATAGTGTTTCTAAAGGTTGGATGTGTATTCAAGTATTCTTTATTAGACAAGGAAATATGATTCAACGTGATGCAACAATGATTCCTCTACAACAAACAGAAGAAGAAGAATTTTATACATTCATTGGACAATTCTACAGCTTAAATCAACATATTTTACCTAAAGAAGTACATGTACCGAAAAATTTAGATAAAGATATCATTCACTCTGTGGTTGATACAAAAATTGTTCTACCTGCGCGTGGAACAAAGAAAGAAATGGTTGATTTAGCTAATCATAATGCTGAAGTTGCACTAGAAAATAAATTTCAATTAATCGCTAAAGACGAATCTAGAACGATAAAAGCTATCGAAGAACTTGGTGAAAGAATGGGCATTCAAACACCGATAAGAATTGAAGCATTTGATAACTCAAATATCCAAGGTGTTGATCCTGTTTCGGCAATGGTAACATTTGTGGATGGTAAACCGGATAAAAAAGGATATCGTAAATACAAAATTAAGACTGTGAAAGGTCCTGATGATTATAAGTCGATGAGAGAAGTTGTACGTCGTCGTTATACGCGTGTACTTAATGAAGGTCTTCCATTACCAGATCTTATTATCGTTGATGGTGGTAAAGGACATATGTCTGGCGTCATAGATGTACTAGAAAATGAACTGGGTTTAGATATTCCTGTTGCTGGATTAAGAAAAAATGATAAACACCAAACATCTGAATTATTATACGGTACAAATGCTGAGGTTGTACCTCTAAAGAAAAATAGTCAAGCCTTTTATTTGCTTCATAGAATCCAAGATGAAGTACATCGTTTTGCGATAACATTCCATCGTCAAACTAGACAAAAAACTGGATTACAATCTGTTCTTGATACAGTAGAGGGTATAGGAAGTAAACGAAAAACAAAATTATTAAGAACATTTGGTTCTATTAAAAAAATGAAAGAAGCTAGTATAGAAGATTTAAAAGCTGCAGGATTACCTAAAAAGGTAGCTGAAAATCTACAATATGCTTTAAAAGAAGATTAATTTCAAAAAAAGGGGTATGACTTTGAATTTCATACCCCATACATTTAGAAAGAATGTTACAATATAGTTAACAAAAGGCTTATTTTTTTAAGAAAGTATGGAAGCGTTTTCTAAATAAGAAATATTATCATTTTATAGTAGTTACACAATTATCATGTAATACTTGTATATCTCATTTATTCGTCTTGTTTTTAATTATATTTACTTTTTTAAGACATACTTGTAGTTATGAAAAATAATAATACTCAAACTAATAAAAAGTAGATGTTTGATTTGTTTAATTTTCAGAAAATTTACAATCATTATAACTATTATATTTTTATGCATACGAGTACTAAATAAAATAGTAAATGCGTTTATAGTACTATCTTAAAAAGAAGCTATTTAAATTTATTATGTTTTATAACAGGGGGGACTCCTTTTGGCTAAGTCTAAAAATGAATTTTATCTTAGACGTCTTCATTCACTACTAGGGATTATTCCGATTGGTGCGTTTTTAATTGTTCATTTAATGATTAACCACCAAGCGACTCAAGGAGCTGAGGCTTTTAATAAGGCTGCAGGCTTTATGGAATCTTTACCATTTTTATTAGTAACTGAACTTATTTTGATTTACATTCCAATTTTATATCATGGACTATATGGTATTCATATTGCTTTTACTGCTAAAGAAAATATCGGCCATTATTCATTATTTAGAAACTGGATGTTTGCGCTACAAAGGTTAACAGGGATTATTGCTTTCGTATTCATCTTTGTACACCTATGGCAAACACGTTTACAAAAACTTTTCTTTGGTAAAGAAATCAGTTATGACATGATGCATCAAACGTTACAAAATCCAATTTGGGTTATCGTATACATTATTTGTGTTATTGCTGTCATTTTCCATTTTTCTAATGGTATTTGGTCATTCTTAGTGACTTGGGGATTTTTACAATCTAAAAAATCACAACGTATTTTCACATGGGTTTCATTAATTATTTTCTTAATTCTGTCATACATAGGTGTGACTGCAATTTTAGCTTTTGCATAAAAAATGAAAGTAAAAAAAGCATAGTTATAAAAGGAATCAATAGGTTAGTTTCAGATATATTTTAGGGGAGTGACAATTCTATGGCAGAGAAAAAAATTATTGTTGTCGGAGGTGGCCTTGCGGGGCTGATGTCAACAATTAAAGCTGCAGAACAAGGTGCACATGTGGACTTATTCTCAATTGTACCTGTTAAACGTTCGCACTCTGTATGTGCCCAAGGTGGTATTAATGGTGCGGTAAATACTAAAGGTGAAGGAGATTCACCATGGATTCATTTTGACGATACAGTATACGGTGGAGATTTTTTAGCGAACCAACCACCAGTCAAAGCAATGACTGAAGCTGCACCAAAAATTATCCATTTATTAGATCGTATGGGCGTTATGTTTAATAGAACAAATGAAGGATTGTTAGACTTTAGACGTTTCGGAGGTACACTTCATCATAGAACAGCATATGCTGGTGCAACTACAGGACAACAATTACTTTACGCTTTAGATGAACAAGTTCGTTCTTTTGAAGTTGATGGTTTAGTTACTAAGTATGAAGGATGGGAATTTTTAGGATTAGTTAAAGATGATGAAAATGCAGCAAGGGGTATTGTTGCTCAAAATTTAACTACTTCTGAAATTAAATCTTTCGGTTCTGATGCTGTTATTATGGCTTCAGGTGGTCCGGGTATTATTTTTGGTAAAACAACGAATTCAATGATTAATACTGGATCAGCTGCATCTATCGTATACCAACAAGGCGCTAAATATGCAAATGGAGAATTTATTCAAATACATCCTACGGCAATTCCAGGTGATGATAAATTACGTTTAATGAGTGAATCAGCACGTGGTGAAGGTGGTCGAATTTGGACTTATAAAGATGGAAAACCATGGTACTTCTTAGAAGAAAAGTATCCTGATTATGGTAACTTAGTACCACGTGATATTGCAACACGTGAAATCTTTGATGTATGTATCAATCAAAAATTAGGTATTAATGGTGAAAATATGGTGTATCTTGATTTATCTCATAAAGATCCACATGAATTAGATGTTAAATTAGGTGGTATTATTGAGATTTATGAAAAATTCACTGGTGATGATCCACGTAAAGTACCTATGAAAATATTCCCAGCAGTACATTATTCAATGGGTGGATTATATGTAGATTATGATCAAATGACAACTATTAAAGGGTTATTTGCTGCAGGAGAATGTGATTTCTCTCAACATGGCGGTAACCGTTTAGGTGCTAACTCGTTATTATCAGCGATTTACGGCGGTACAGTAGCAGGTCCAAATGCAATTAAATACGTTGAAAATATCGAAACATCATATACTGAGTTAGATGACAGTATTTATCAAAAACGTGTAGATGAAGAACAAAAACGTTTCGACGAATTACTTAATATACGTGGTACTGAAAATGCTTATAAACTTCACCGTGAATTAGGCGAAATTATGACAGCGAACGTTACAGTAGTACGTGAAAATGACAAATTATTAGAAACGGATAAAAAAATTGTTGAGTTAATGGAACGTTATCAAAATATTGATATGGAAGATACACAAACTTGGAGTAACCAAGCTGTATTCTTTACACGTCAATTATGGAACATGTTGCAACTAGCACGTGTCATAACAATTGGTGCGTATAACCGTAATGAATCTCGTGGCGCACATTATAAACCAGAATTCCCAGATCGTAATGACGATGAATGGTTAAAAACAACTTTAGCTGAATATCAAGGTGAATATGAAGCACCTAAATTCACATATGAACCTGTCGATATCAGTTTAATTCCACCACGTAAACGTGACTATACAAGTAAATCTAAAGGAGGTAAAAAATGATGGCTAACAATCAATCAGTAAAAGAAACTCCAGAAGAATTACGTCATACAGATGAACAACATAATCAAGAAACAACACATAAAGAAGAAAAACACACGCAAAAAACAGTTAAATTAATTGTTAAACGTCAAGATAACCAAGAAGCAAAATCGTATGAAGAAACATTTGAAATTCCTTATAAAGAGAATTTAAACGTGATTGCTTGTTTAATGGAAATAAGACGCAACCCTGTGAATAGTAAAGGAGAAAAAACAACGCCAGTAGTATGGGATATGAACTGCTTAGAAGAAGTATGTGGTGCTTGTTCAATGGTTATTAATGGTCGTGCACGTCAAGCCTGTTCAGCAATTGTTGACCAATTAGAACAGCCGATTCGTTTGGAACCTATGAGTACATTCCCAGTCATTCGTGATTTACAAGTCGATCGTACAAGAATGTTTGATAACTTAAAACGTATGAAGGCTTGGATTCCAATTGATGGTACGTATGATTTAGGACCAGGTCCACGTATTCCAGAAAAGAAACGTCAAACAGCATATGAATTATCAAAATGTATGACGTGCGGTGTATGTTTAGAAGTGTGTCCTAATGTAACACGTAATAATAAATTTATTGGTGCACAAGCTATTTCACAAGTACGTTTATTTGATCTACATCCAACTGGTTCAATGACTAAAGATGAACGGCTGAATGCTTTAATGGGTGAAGGTGGTTTACAAGAATGTGGTAATTCTCAAAACTGTGTTAATGCATGTCCAAAAGGTATTCCGTTAACAACGTCAATTGCAGCAATGAACCGTGAAACATCATTCCATATGTTTAAATCATTCTTTGGTTCTGATCATCAAGTAAATTAAATATGACATATTTGCCAGCAAAGTAAAAACTTTGCTGGTTTTTATTAATGGGGAATTCAATACGGATATAAATGTTTATTGAGTAAAATAAAAATGAGCAAAAATATCAATTAATGAATGATTAGGTTTGTCTATGGTAAAATAAACGTATTATGTATTATAAGGATGAATGTAAATGAATAAACCCATTGGTGTCATAGACTCTGGAGTTGGAGGACTAACTGTAGCTAAAGAAATTATGCGACAACTTCCTAATGAGACAATATATTATTTAGGCGATATCGCAAGGTGTCCATACGGTCCAAGACCTGGAGAAGAAGTAAAAACTTTTACGACGCAACTTGCTAATAAACTGATGGAATTTGATATAAAAATGTTAGTCATTGCTTGTAATACTGCAACTGCAGTGGCGTTAGAACATTTACAGCAGTTATTACCAATTCCAGTTATTGGAGTCATTGAACCTGGTGCTAGAACCGCTATTATGACTACAAAAAATCAAAAAGTTTTAATTTTAGGTACTGAGGGCACGATTAAATCAGAAGCTTACCGCCATCATATTAAAAGAATAAACCCAAATGTCGAAGTATATGGGGTAGCATGTCCAGGTTTCGTACCACTCGTTGAACAAATGCGTTATGATGACCCTACAATAACTAGTATTGTAATACATCAGACTTTAAAACATTGGCGTAACACAGATGCCGATACTGTTATTTTAGGCTGTACGCACTATCCATTATTATATAAACCTATTAATGATTATTTTGGTGGAAATAAAAAAGTTATTTCTTCTGGGCTTGAAACTGCACGTGAAGTAAGTGCATTACTTACGTTTAGTAATGAACATGCAAGCTATACGCAACATCCAAAACATCGATTTTTTGCAACAGGTGATACGGTTCATATTAAACATATCATTTCTCAATGGCTGAAATTAGATGTAGAAGTTGAACGTATAAAAGTAGATTAAATTTAAAACAGAAGTGAAAGGAAGATTTAAGTGGCAGACATTGTTATAGCTTCTAACAACAAAGGTAAAATAAATGATTTTAAAGCTATTTTTCCAAATGATAATGTTATTGGCATTTCAGAAATTATAAAGGACTTTGATGTTGAAGAAACAGGCACTACCTTTGAAGAAAATGCACGATTAAAATCTGAAGCGGCAGCTAAAGCACTCAATAAAAGAGTGATTGCCGATGATAGTGGTCTAGAAGTATATGCTCTAAATGGTGAGCCTGGTGTATATTCTGCACGTTATGCTGGTCTTGAGAAAAATGATGAGTCAAATATTGATAAAGTACTTAAAAAGTTAGAAGGTGAGACAAATAGAAAGGCACAATTTGTATGTGTCATTAGCATGAGTACGCCAAATGAACCAACACATATGTTCAAAGGAACTGTATCAGGAGAAATTACAACAGAACGTAAAGGTGATCATGGATTCGGATATGATCCTATTTTTTATCTTCCAGAGAAGAACAAAACAATGGCTGAATTAACTACAGAAGAAAAAAGCGATGTGAGTCATCGTGGAAATGCAATTAAAGCTTTAAATGAATTTTTGGAGCGTGAAAAATAATGTCTAAATGGTTAATTGTAAGTGATAATCACACTGAATCTGGAATTCTGTATCAATTATACGACTATCATAAAGACGCAGATATATGCTTACATTTAGGAGATTCTGAATTTAAATATAATGATACTGAATTAAGCTTGTATCAACGTGTAAAAGGTAATTGTGACTTTTATCCTGAATTTCCAAATGAAGACATCATTGAAAAGAACAGTGTTAAAGCATTATACACCCACGGTCATCTTTATGGTGTAAATCAAACACGTATGCGTTTGGCTGAAAAAGCACAATCTCTTGGTTGTCAATTTGCGTTTTATGGGCATACACATATAGCTAAATATGAAAAATTAGGCGACGTCCATATTATAAATCCTGGTAGTATTTCACAGTCGCGTAGTAATATAGAAGAAACATACGCAGAACTACTTATAGAGGATGAAAGTAAAAAAGCTACGCTGAATTTTAGAAATAGAGATCATCAAGTCATACAATCAATAGAATTTGAAATTAATTAACTATTAAAAGGGCTAGGACTACAATGCAAGATAGTCTAGTCCTAGCTAATTTCAAATTTGATACCAAACATTTAGCTATTTAGTTTAACTAAATAGCAACGAAGAAAGTATGTGATTAGTTGCAATTATACGTAATTAGTGGAAAATATAAACTTTTTTTATATTAAAGCTATTGCTAAATAAGATTTCTTTAGATATAATAATACTTGTGTTAAAAAATAATGTCCTGGTAGCTCAGCTGGATAGAGCAATGGCCTTCTAAGCCATCGGTCGGGGGTTCGAATCCCTCCCAGGACGCTAATAAACCCCGTTAACCATTGTGGTTACGGGGTTTTTGCTTATCTATTTTAAACTCACTATGATGACTTGCTTCAAGAATTTAATTATTATATTTATCCCATTTTCCAGCTGCTATGTCAGCTTCTTGTTCTTTAATGTTTTGATAGACTTCTTCAGCGTCATCACCTTCGTAGTAACCTTGCTCAATTGCATGTTTTGTTTGAAGTTCTCCAGATGAAAGACCGCCATTATATTTTTTTCTGAGTGCATCATAATACTCATCTTCAGTTTCTGCTGCATTGATTTCAGCATTAGGATCCGGAGTTGCATTTTCATCATCTACTGAAACATCTGACTCATTTGGTCGGTCATAAATTGATTTTTCTTGACCATTTTCAACTCTAAGTGAACTTTGATACGCTACACTAGCAGGACCTTCCATTACATTTCCTTGTGGAATAATTCCATTTGCAACTGCACTATTGTAAGCTTGTATCTTTTGTTCTTCACTATAATTTCCATAAATAATTGATTCTAATGTACTTCTATCTTTAATATTAGAGAAATCAATTTGATTATTATTTTGAGATGAAACATCTTCTATGGTATCTTTTGAATCTCTTTCTTCGTTTGACTTCTGTTCATTACTTGTATTTTCAGTATTTTGATTTTGGATAGTTTTGTCATTATGTTCTATAGAATTCTTATCTGATTTTGAAATATGCTTATCTTCTTTCTCTTTTTTATTGTTGGTATCATTCTGTTCTTTTTTATTATCACCAGTTAAAGAAAAATCATTATCACATGCACTTAATATTAAAAAACTACTAAATAATAAAATGAAATATTTTTTCATATGTATTCTCCGTTCGTTCACTCAATTAGTAATTATTAATAACACAGTCCTTTTATTCACATTTTACGTAGGAATTACTTTTAATATCACCACCTTATAACCATTTAATTAAATTTACTAGAATAAATATAATGAAAATATACACTTTTGGATTATATCATATAATTATGTATTAAATATTTTTAATTATTTTATTTTTATAATCTAAAAAACTTTGACGAGATAGACATATTTGAATTCCTAACTGTAAATATAAATTTTTAAATTGCACAGTTTTGATGATTTAAGTATAAGTTACGGAAAATGACACAACTATCTAAATAAACCCTTTATAGTAAAGATAACAAAACGATAGTTAAACAAAACAAAGCAAGCAATACAGTAACCTATCGTTTTAGAATTTTACCAATTAATTTCTAAGGAGTGTATGAAATGGAAGGTTTATTTAACGCAATTAAAGATACAGTAACTGCAGGTATTAATGGTGATTGGACAAAATTAGGTACAAGTATTGTTGGTATCGTAGAAAACGGTGTAGGTTTAGTTAGTAAATATTTAGGTTTCTAATTTAAAGATAATTATAAATAGTACAAAGGAGATAACAAACATGGAAAAATTATTCGACGCAATCAAAAATACAGTAGACGCAGGAATTAACCACGACTGGACAAAATTAGGTACAAGTATTGTTGACATCGTATCAAGTGGTGTAGGTATCTTAAGTAAAGTATTCGGATTTTAATTAATTATTAATTACGTATAAAGGGGTTATTAACATGGAAAAATTATTCGATGCAATCAAAAATACAGTAGACGCAGGAATTAACCAAGACTGGACAAAATTAGGTACAAGCATTGTTGATATCGTATCAAATGGTGTAAGCATTCTAGGTAAATACTTAGGATTCTAATGTAATAACATTTAAAAATAAAAAAAGAATGGAGAAATTCAAATGACTAAATTAGTAGAAGCAATTAAAAATACAGTAGACGCAGCACAAAGCCAAGATTGGACAAAATTAGGTACAAGTATTGTTGACATTGTATCAAGTGGTGCAAGTGTATTAGGTAAAGTATTTGGTTTCTAATACTTAATAGCAAGTATTCAGAGGCTGGGACATAATTCCTAACAAAATAGCCA
>NZ_KV826352.1:71838-72049 GCF_001835895.1 Staphylococcus sp. HMSC034C12
AAAAAGAATGGAGAAATTCAAATGACTAAATTAGCAGAAGCAATTGCAAATACTGTAACAGCAGCACAAAATCAAGATTGGACAAAATTAGGTACAAGTATTGTTGACATCGTATCAAATGGTGTAAGCATTCTAGGCAAATACTTAGGATTCTAACGTAATAATATTTAAAAATAAAAAAAGAATGGAGAAATTCAAATGACTAAATTAG
>NZ_KV826353.1:0-315 GCF_001835895.1 Staphylococcus sp. HMSC034C12
AAAAGTAGAAAAAGCATTAACAGCATTAAATCAAGCGAAAGATGATTTAAGAGCAGATAAAACAGAATTACAACATAAACTTCCAGAATTAGATCAACGTGGCATTACCGAAGGTAAAAAACCAGCAAGTATCACTGCTTATAATGAAGCTCTAGGAAGAATACAAAGTGAAATTGAAGAAGCTAAGACGAAAGCACAAGAAGTGTTAAATAAAGAAAAAGCAACACCAGCAGAAGTGAAAGAAGCATTAGACAAAGTGAAAGCAGTCTTACCAAAACTTACTGAAGCGATTAGTTTACTTCACGACAAAGAAAA
>NZ_KV826354.1:0-659 GCF_001835895.1 Staphylococcus sp. HMSC034C12
CTTTTTTGGCTTCTTGTATTTCTTGCGCTTGTGGCGATTCGTCTGCTAAGTTAGTTGACAACTCATCTTTAATAGCATTTTGTTGTGCTACAATTTCTTCTGCACTATTATGTTCATTATTAAAATAATTATTTTCTTTTACTGTAGTTTCAGCTTTAGCTTCTTGTATTTCTTTTGCTAATGGTGATTCATCTGCTAAATGATTTGATGTTTCTGATTGAATTGCACGACGTTGTGCTGCAAGCTCATCGGAAGAAATACCTGTATGTTTTCTATTTTTTAAGTCTTCAATTTTATGTCTTACATTATCAATTGTTTCTTCTGTTTGTTGTTTAATACTATAATAATTATCTTTAACTTCTTGTTCTTTTGCTTTTAAATCATCAATTTTTTGGTTTGCTTTATTTTTAGTTAAAAGTCCAATAGTTGAGCCAATGATTGCACCAGTAATAAAGCTAACAATAAAACGTTTACGAGACTTAAATCTCGGATCATTATAATAAGTTTTATAATCAATCTCTTGATTAGTATCACGAGTAGCTTGATTTGAGAATTTTGGATGATTATAACTCTCATAGTCATCACGATTATAATGTGGTGTATTAACAAAGTTGTTTTGGTCTAATTGATTTGCGCCACGACCATGTAAGTCATTACCT
>NZ_KV826355.1:0-321 GCF_001835895.1 Staphylococcus sp. HMSC034C12
CACAGAAGCTATATTTAGCAAGGATGAAAAACACCGCTATTTACTCAAGAAAACATGGGATGAAAAGAAACCCGCTTGTACAGTGATAACGATGTACCCTCATTTAGATGGTGTATTATCACTCGATCTCACAACTGTTCTTATCCTCAACCAATTAGCTAATTCAGAACGATACGGTGCTGTATATCTTGTAAATCTATTCTCTAATATTAAAAGTCCAGAAAATCTCAAACATATCAACGAGCCATACAATGAACACACCGACATTCACTTGATGAAAGCGATAAGTGAAAGTGAAACAGTGATTCTTGCTTATGGTGC
>NZ_KV826356.1:0-361 GCF_001835895.1 Staphylococcus sp. HMSC034C12
AAAACAACAACAACAGATGAAAGTGGTAAATATCGTTTTGATGATTTAGATAGTGGTGACTATATTGTGCATTTTGATAAACCTGAAGGCTTCACTCAAACTACTACAAACTTAGGTAGTGATGATGAAAAAGATGCCGATGGTGAAGAAGTACATGTAACTATTACTGATCATGATGACTTCAGTATTGATAACGGATACTTTAATGAAGATAGCGACGCAGACTCAGATGCAGATGCTGACTCAGACGCAGACTCAGATGCAGACGCAGATTCAGATGCAGACGCAGATTCAGATGCAGATGCTGACGCTGACTCAGATGCAGATGCAGACTCAGATGCAGACGCAGATTCAGATGCAG
>NZ_KV826357.1:0-456 GCF_001835895.1 Staphylococcus sp. HMSC034C12
CAGAGGGTCAGAGGTTCGAATCCTCTATGGCTCATACGATTTATTTTAATATGCGGAAGTAGTTCAGTGGTAGAACACCACCTTGCCAAGGTGGGGGTCGCGGGTTCGAATCCCGTCTTCCGCTCCATTATTTTGCCGGGGTGGCGGAACTGGCAGACGCACAGGACTTAAAATCCTGCGGTGAGAGATCACCGTACCGGTTCGATTCCGGTCCTCGGCACCAATTTAAATATAGCGCCCGTAGCTCAACTGGATAGAGCGTTTGACTACGGATCAAGAGGTTATGGGTTCGACTCCTATCGGGCGCGCCATTTAAAATTATCAATTTAATATACGGGAAGTAGCTCAGCTTGGTAGAGCACTTGGTTTGGGACCAAGGGGTCGCAGGTTCGAATCCTGTCTTCCCGACTTCTTTAAAAATATGGGGGCTTAGCTCAGCTGGGAGAGCGCCTGCTT
>NZ_KV826358.1:0-135322 GCF_001835895.1 Staphylococcus sp. HMSC034C12
ATGCCATTAGTTTACTTCACGACAAAGAAAATAACAGTGGATTAGTGGAAGCGAAACGCCAACTTGATGAAGCAACGGCAGAACAAGATCCAACACCAGGAATGACGCAAGCAACAGCAGATAATTATAGAGCGAAAAAAGCAGAGGCAGAACAAGTAAGCAGAGACGCACAAAAAGTGATTGAAAATGACAATGCAACATCTGGGGAAATTGCGCAAGCAATAGCTAAAGTAAATGAAGCTACAGTTGCATTAAAACAAGCTAAACATGATTTAATTCCAGACAAAACTTTATTGAATAATGCTAAAAACAATTTAGAAACAAGCATTAATCAGGTGCCTGAAACTAAAAATATGACTAGTGATTCTGTTGAAAATTATAGAGATAAATTAAGTCAAGCAAAAGATACATTAGCTAATGCACAAAAAGTTATTGATAACCCAACTTCAACAGTTGATGAAATTCATAAAACTATCGAAAATGTGAAACGTGCTAAAGATGAACTTGAACAAGCTAAACATGACTTAATATTAGATTATGATGCTGTCATTAAAAAAATTAAACAACAAACTGATTTAACAGAATCACAGAAGGATAAATTAATAGAAAAGACAAAAGCTTCTACAACTTCTGATGAATTAGAAAATATTAAACATAATACTGATTTATTAAATGATGCGATGAAACAATTAAAAGAAAACATCGCTGAAAAAGATAAAGTCAAAGCAAGTATTAATTATACTGATGGAGATAAAGATAAAAAAGATACCTATGATGATGCTCTAAAAGAAGCTGAAAAACTAATTAATGATGCAAAAAATCCTATTATTGATCCTAGCGTGATAAATCAACTTAAAGATAAGATAATTGATGCTAAAAATAATTTAAATGGTGTAGAAAAATTACAAAATGCTATAAATAATGTTAAACACATATTGGAAAGCTTAAAACATTTGAACAATGCGCAAAAAGATGCGTTTAACAATATGATAGATAATGAAAATTCACGTGATAATTTAGATATAATTATTAATAAAGCTAAGGAAGTGGATAAAGCTATGAAACATTTAATTGATGAAATAGCTGATAATTTAGATATCAAGCATTCTGTTAATTATTCAGAAGCTTCACCAGATAAAAAATCCGCTTACGATGAACTTATTAAAAAAGCTGAAGACTTAATAAATAAAGGTATTGGCACAAATGCATCACTTGAAGAAATTAATAAATTAATTCAAGATATTAAAAAAGCAAAATATGATTTAGATGGAAAACATCAAGTTGAATTAGCTAAACAAAAAGCTTTAGAAGAGTTAGAAAATGAAGTTAACCGATTGAAAGATGAAATTGACAACAATCCTAACCTTTCTAAAGAAGATAAAGAAAAACTTAAATCTAAATTAGAGCGTCTTCTTGAAAATGCAAAAGGTCAGATTAATAATGCAACTACATTAACAGACCTTAATAAGATTAAAGATAATACTCAAAAAGAAATCGATAAATTAAAAGCATTAATTGATGCTAAAACTTTGGCTAAACAAGAAATTATTGATTTTGCTAATAAAAAACATCAAGAAATTCTAAATAATTCTAACTTAACTGATGCTCAGAAACAAAAAGTGGTAGCTGAAATAGATAAAGCTTTACAAAAAGCGCTTGAAAACATTGATAACGCCAATGACATCAATGAAATTAACCGTAAACTTAAAGAGGGCAAAGATAATATAGCGAAAATTGTTGCAAAAGAAATTACTAATGCGTTAATAGATAATAAAATTAAAGAAATTAACGCACGCAAAGATTTAACAGATGAACAAAAAGCTAAATTAATTGATTATCTTGAAAAACTTAGACGTGATACGTTAAAAGAAATTGATAAATCACATATTGATGATATCGGTTCAATTATCCAACAATTAATGGACAAATTGAATATGCTTGATATTGATAAAATTGAAAACATCTTAAGTCATAACAATAAAGACAATAATCAAAATCAATCAAATGTTGACGGTATTCAATCTAATAACAGTCATTTATCTAAATCACATAGATTACCTGATACTGGTTCAGAAAGTACATCTATTCAATTAGAGATTGAATTAATGACACTATTAGTTGGTCTAGGATTAGTATTAAAAAATCGTAGAAAAAAACAAAAAAATAACAAGAATAAAAGATAAAAAAGATATAACTTAGTATCTTTAAAAATAAAGAGCAGGAAACCACTATAAACTGGGTTTCTTGCTCTTTTTTATTAAATAAATATGAACTATGCTTCAAAATCTATAATAATTCTTCCAGCGTTCTCATGATTAAGTACTGTCTCAATAGAATGTTTTAAATCTTTAAAAGCAATTGTATTTTTAATTTCATGTAATTTATTAGATTTTAAATCAGTTGCTAATCTTCTCCATACACGTTGACGTAATTTCATTGGTGTCATAACTGAATCAAGTCCAACGACGCTTACACCACGAAGAATAAATGGAAATACTGAAGTTTCAAAGTGGTTACCTCCAGTCATACCAATTAATGCAACACCACCACCATTTGTTAGATGCTTTGCTATATAAGGTGTCCCAGGACCACCGCAAGGATCAATAGCAGCTTGCCAAGTTCTTTTTCCTAATATTTCATTACTATCTTCAGAAATACGATCGATAACTTCTCTTGCTCCTAATTCTTTTAATTTATTCGTAGCTTTTTTATTTCCAGTACTTGCTACAACTTTATAACCAAGTTCATTTAACATCATTACAGCTAAAGACCCAACACCACCAGAAGCGCCACGTACAAGTACTTTATCGCCTTCAAGTGTCATAAAGTTAGCTTTTTCTAATTTTTCTATTGCTAAACCAGCTGTGTAACCAGCAGTCCCATAAATCATCGCTTCTTCAAGTGTTAGATTTTCAGGACATTTAACAATCCAATCTGATTTAACACGGGCATACTCACTAAATCCGCCGTAATGATTGACACCTAAATCATAGCCAGTAATAATAACTTCTTCACCTTTTTCGATTGTAGGATCATCAGATTCTACAACTGTACCTGCTAAATCAATTCCAGGAACCATTGGATATGATTTAAGTACACCGCTATCTTTAACAGTGGCTAAGGCATCTTTATAATTAATACCAGAATATTGAACTTTTATTAAAACTTCACCTTCAGGTAAATCATTGATTGATAAATCTTTGAAATCACTTGTGACAGTGCCATCATTATCTTTTTCAACCATAAACGCTTTGAAATTTACACTCATAAAATCGTACTCCTTAAAAATAAAAAATTAGATGTTAATTGCATATCCTAAATAACCATACCACATTTTAAACGAGTCATTAAGTTAAAAAGTTTATATAAATTAAATATAAAATAGTCTATATTTTGATAAAAAAATAATTACATTGACAGTAAAACAGCATAAATATATAATTTTACTGATAATGATTATCACTTGATAATAATCATGTTGATAGAGATACAAAACTGTAATTTTAAAATTTAGATGTAGAGAATATACATTTTAAAATATTTAACATCAAAAGATAATCACTAAATTTTAATGAGGTGAATTTATTATGAAGAAATTACCAACTATTTTACTAACATCATCACTACTATTAACAGCTTGTGGTCATAATAATCACGATAATGCTAATGAGAAAACTTCAAAAAAATCTACAAATGAGAATAAAGTAGCATTACAGAAAGCAGCTAAAGAATATAGAAAATATACAAATGAACAGTTAGATCAGTTTTTAAAAGGAACTGAAGAATTTGTATCTGCAATAAAAGCAGATGATATTGAAAAAGCAAAATCTTTGTATCCTAAAGTACGCATGTATTATGAACGTTCTGAACCCGTAGCTGAAGCATTTGGCGATTTAGATCCTAAAATCGATGCCCGCCTAGCTGATATGAAAGAAGAGAAAAAAGAAGATAAGTGGACAGGGTATCATAAAATTGAAAAATCTCTTTATCAAGAAAATAAAATAGATGAAATGACTAAGAAGGATGCTGATCAATTACTAAAAGATGCTAAAGAATTAGATGCTAAAGTAGATACATTAGATATTACACCTAAGTTAATGCTACAAGGATCAGTGGATTTATTAAATGAAGTATCTACATCAAAAATTACTGGAGAAGAAGAGATATACTCTCACACCGATTTATATGATTTTAAAGCAAATATCGAAGGTGCTCAAAAAATTTATGAATTATTTAAATCTGAATTAGAAAAGAAAGACAAAAAATTGAGTTCTACAATTATGGATAATTTTAATAAAGTGAATCAATTACTTGATAAATATAAAAATAATGATGGTTATAAAGATTATAGTGCAGTAACTAAAGAAGATAGAAAAGCGTTATCAGATGCAGTTAACTCACTAGGAGAACCATTAAGTAAAATGGCTGTGGTTACAGAATGAGTAATATAAATCATAAAAATCACCCTCAAATGACTAGACGTTCATTTTTAAAGTTACTAGGTATAGGAAGTGCTGGTGCTGTTATTGGAGCAAGTAGTGTAGGCAGTATCTTTTCATTTAAATCTATGTTTGATACTCCTGAAAGTGAAGAAAACGATTCATATGAATTTTATGGACATATTCAAGCTGGTATTACTACACCAACTCAAAAAAATTGTAATTTCATTGCATTAGATTTAAAGTCCAAAGATCAAACATTAATTAAAGATATGTTTAAAAAATGGACTCAAATGTCTGTTAGTATGACTGACGGTGCTATTATTGGGGAAAATAGTAACAATACACTATTACCACCTGTAGATACTGGTGAATCAATAGGATTAGATGCTAGCAAACTCACTTTAACATATGGCGTGAGTAAGTCTTTTTTGAAAAAAATAGGATTATCATCTAAAATTCCATTTGATTTTAGAGATATACCTCATTTTCCTAATGATCAATTAGATGAAGAGTATAGTGATGGAGATATTATGATTCAAGCTTGTTCAAATGATCCTCAAGTTACTTTTCATGCCATACATAACTTAATACGACCTTTTAGAGACATCATTAAAATTCGCTGGTCACAACATGGTTTTATTTCTACTAAAAAAAATGAAACACCGAGAAATTTGATGGCATTTAAAGATGGTACAGTTAATCCACGAAACAATAACGACTTAAAAAAATATGTATTTATTGATAATGGATGGGCAGAAAATGGGACGTATTGCATTATAAGACGAATCCAAATTCATATTGAGACATGGGATCGTACTGCATTAGAAGAGCAAGAAGCAACATTTGGTCGTAAACGTTCTACAGGTGCCCCTCTAACAGGTAAGAAAGAATTCGATAATATTGATTTAAAGGCTAAAAATAATAAGGGTAAGTATATTATCGATGAGAATGCGCATACCCGTTTAGCTCGTGAAGTAAAAACTTCTATTAAACGTAGAGCATATAATTATAATGATGGTACAAATGCTAAAACAGGTGACTTAGATACTGGACTCATGTTTATTTGTTTCCAAAAATCTATTCAACAGTTTATCGATATTCAAAATAATTTAGGACACAATGATAAATTAAACGAATATATCACACATCGAGGTTCTGCATCATTTCTTGTATTACCAGGGATACAAAAGGGAGGCTATATCGGTGAAGCACTATTTAGTTAAGATATCGATAATTACTCTCTTAATCATTATTACACGTTTGTTTTCATTGACTTCAGTTAGTGTTGCAAATGATAGTCAATTAAATGATGCGTATGTAGCTATCTCTGATGCGAAATCGACATTAGAGCACAAACAATTAAATTATAACGAAAAACAAAACGTGTTGAATGAAGTAAAACATAAAATAATGTCTTTAAATATTAAAGAAAATAAAAAAGGAAAAGATGTTAAATCGAAACTTCATATGATTGATCAAGCAACGACTACAAATAAACAAATCGACTCGTTATCGGAGTTAACAAAATCTCTCATCGTTTATGAAAGTTCTGTATCGACTGATGATATTGATAAAGATATTAGAAATTTAAAAAAACAAATTAACGCAAAAGATAATATCATGCAAGAAGCTGTAAAAAATAAAGATAGATCAAAATTACAGTCTATTAATAATATGTTAAATCAAATTTGGAAAAAACATGAAACGGCCATCAGAAATTATGATGAAAATAAATATGGACAAATAGAAGTATACTTGATGCAGTTACGTGTAGCTATTCAAAAAGAACCATTAGACATAAAAAAAGTAGATAATGCTTGGAAGACATTTAAAACAAGTATTGATACTGTTGATAAAAAGCAATCCAATACTGAAAAAAATCAATATAAAGTTACCCAACTTAATATTGAATTAGAGAAAGCAATCAAAGGTATCGAGAGTCATCAGTTAAAACAATCAGATGAGGCACTGACTAAATTTATACAAATATGGCCTTATGTTGAAGGCAAAATTCAAACTAAAAACAGTAGTTTATATACAAAAATTGAAGATAAAATTCCATATTATCAAAGTATTTTAGATAGTAGTAATAAAGATCGTATTAAAGAAAGTTTAATAAAAATAAATTCTGAAATTAAAGATACTGTAAGTGAAGACGCATATTCATCCATAGATGTAATGATTATATTTTTACGTGAAGGATTAGAAGTATTATTAATCATATTGACATTAACAACTATGACAAGAAAGGTTAGAGACACTAAAGGGACAACAAGTGTCATTGGTGGCGCTATATTAGGTTTGATTTTAAGTCTCGCATTAGCACTTATCTTTATTCAAGTACTAGGAAATAATGGATTATTACGTGAAGGTATGGAAGCAGCACTAGGAATAATAGCAGTTGTTTTAATGTATATTGTGGGTATATGGATGCATAGACGTTCAAGTGCTAAGCGATGGAATGATATGATTCAACAAATGTATCACCATGCAATAAGTAATCGAAACTTAGCATTATTAGGTACAATTGGATTAATATCCGTTTTGAGAGAAGGCGTTGAAGTCATTATCTTTTATATGGGAATGATGGGAAGTATAAAAACTTTAGATTTTGTTATAGGAATTATACTAGCCATTGTTATATTAAGCATATTTACATTGGTATTCAAAACAGTTATACGATTGATACCTATATATTTTATTTTTAGAGTACTTTCTATTTTAATATTTATTATGGCATTTAAAATGTTAGGAATTAGTATTCAAAAATTACAATTACTTGGAATGATAACACAACATAGTATTGAGCATATTCCAACACTTAATATCATTGGTTTTTATCCAAGTATTGAAACGATGAGTGCACAATTAATTTATATACTATTAATTGCTTATTTCACTTTAAAACATACTAAAACAAAGCATCATATCTAAATTGAAAATAAAGTCTCAAACGAGTAGATTAATTTACTCGTTTGAGACTTTTGCATTTGATTCGAATTCATTAATGTCGAGTAGTTATTTTAGTTAAAAGAATGCTTATTTCAAATAAAATAATGAGTGGTAAAGTCAAAAATAGATTCAAAGTGATATCTGGTGGTGCAAGAATACTAGCAATAATGAAACAAGTAAAATAAATATATTTGCGATATTGGTGTAATTGTTTAATATCTATTACATCCATTTTAACTAGTCCCATACAAAACATAGGTAATTGAAAGACGACACCAAATATAAATAACCACCTTATTAATTCATGTAAATAAGCATTAAAACCAATCATTGGTTGAATATACATTGTTTTCGATAATGTTAATGAAAATTTTATAATTAATGGAAATCCGATAGTATAGGCGAAACCGACACCAATGATAAATAACGCAGTACATAATAAACTATATTTATAAATAAAAAAACGTTCACGTCGATGAAGCCCTGGTGATATAAATGCCCATAATTGATAGAAAATAATAGGAAGAACTAAGCACAAAGTTACAAAACTAATGATTAGTATATAGATTTGAATCATTTCAGTGAATGAAAAAGTATGTAAAACAACTTGAGTGCGTTTAATATGGTAAACAAAAGTTGTGATCCACCATTTAGATGATATGTATACTAACGGCAAAGTAATTAAAAATGAAATAAGTATATTAATTAAACGTCGCCTTAATTCTTCAAAGTGTTCGAGTAAGGTCGAACTAGTTTGATTTGTCTCGCTGTTGTTTAGAATGTTTACTGGGTGTTTCCTCCACCTCATCTGAATCAATGTGTTCAGCTGCAGACTTAAATTCTCTTAAAGTACTGCCAATTGCTTTACCAAATTGTGGTAATTTTTTAGGACCAAAAATAATTAATGCAACAATACTAATAATGACTAAACTGGTAGGTCCAGCAATACCTAATATAAATAACTCATGAAACATCTTAAACACCTCACTTTAATATAGTCTATCTTTACTTTATACTTATTGATAATTATTATCAATACATATTTTAATTTATAAAAAAATAATTTAATATAGTGTTTGAAATGTGTTTGATAAGGAATAAGATATTATCTGGTTTTGAGAAAAATAAGTACAATAAAAAGAGGGAAAATATGAAAGAAAAAATTGAAGAAATTAAAAAAGATAATGTAAGTGAGTTAAGAAAAATTGCAGAAAAAACGTTTTATGATACTTTTAAAGGTAGTTATACTGATGAAAACTTTAAAAAATTTTTTAAAGAAAACTATAATGAAACGAAGTTATTATCAGAAATCGAACATCACCAATCATTTCACTATTTCTATAAGGTAGATGATGAGATTGCTGGTTATTTAAAATTAAATATTAATGAAACACAAACTGAACCAAAAGGTGATCAATATTTAGAAATTCAACGCATTTATTTTGATAAGGATTACCAAGGTGGAGGAAGAGGAAGTCAATTTATTCAATTAGCTATTGATAAAGCAAGGGAGTATAATAAATCAAAAATATGGTTAGGTGTTTGGGAAAATAATCCTTCTGCCATTGACTTTTATAAAAAGCAAGGATTTGAAATTACAGGACACCATGACTTTATTAATGGTAATGTAATAGACATGGATTTAATTATGGAAAAAGAAATTTAAAATAACACAATAAAGCACTAAGAGGACAGAAAAGTTCTGTCCTCTTAGTGCTTTATTATTTATCTAAAATATCTCTCATAAGTTGAGTTAGTTTTTTTAGAGATTGATTATTACGATTTATAAGTGCATGTCGATGAATGGTAGGAATCGTATCATGTATTAAATGATTTAGTAACACTTCTTCGTTTGTGTACCAAACTTTTGCTAGACTGTTCAGCACATCAATATAGACGCCACGTTCTTCTTTATATTCTTTGTGATTAGGAGTATATAAACAAACTTTTTTATCAATAGTTAAGGCATCAAAAATGATAGAAGAATAATCAGTAAGCACAATGTCTGATATTAAGATTAAGTCTTGTGTTTCGATATCTATAGGAGCCTCAATGACACCTTCTGGAATAGCATCATCACCTTCAATATGCCCCTTATATATCACATAGTATTTTTCTAGTAACTCTGGTGTCATCGTTAAAGGTGTAAATGATTCTGTATTTTTATGCCATGTTGGCGCATATAATAAAACAGGTTTTGTATGATTAAGTTTTAATTTTTCACGTATTTTTCTTTGCTGATTTTGATTATCTTTATAGTTTAGTAAATAACTTACTCTTGGATAACCAAAAGGAAGAAATTGAACCGTTTCATTAGGAAAAGCAGTCTCAAATAAACCTTCTGAAGCTTTTGAATCTAATAAGACATATGATTGGTGTTTCCATTTATTATATTTTCTTGCTCTGTAATTATAAATATTTTGATTTTGATAGGGTTCTTTACTATCTAAAAATAATTCTTTAATAGGCGTACCATGCCATAATTGAATGACTGTACCATTAGGTTGATATGCTTCAGGCATATAACTTTCAATGACTACAATTTTTGCAGTTTCAATAAGTTCTTTATTATGTTCTGCATCAATGGGAAGGAAATATGGTCCATGTCTATCGTCTGTAATGTAATAAGCTTCTGTTGTTGGATTTCGTTTTACAAAGTAATTAAAAAGGTATTTAGAGTTACCTCTATAGCCATAATCGAATCCTAAAAATACGACATGATTTTTCAATTTGGATGTATCTTTAGTATAGACATAACTTAGTTTTTTATGATTTTGAATCGCACGTTGATGAATTTTATTGTACATCCATTTAGGCAATTTAAATTTTGTTGTTACAAGCCAGCTATCAGCAAAACGAAGAGTTTCGTCAGCTAATGGATGCTTATATTTAGGAAATGGAATCGAATGGCCGTGGATATAAGCTAGTTTATTTAAATCAAAGTGATTGGTAATTTTAATTTCTCTTGTATCTAACGAATTCCAAAATGAACTAGATGTCTGTAATTCCTCAATAAAATCAAAAACAACATGTCCATCTATATCAACCTCATTTTTTAAAATAGTGATGACTGCTAGGTCCATAATAGATTGAATTTGATATTTTGAGAGGTAAATCAGCGCAGTATCAATATTATAAATGATATTTGGATAATGATTAATATTATTCATCCAAGCGAGAAAACTTAATTTATCATTCCCAAAATAACGACAATCATTAAGATAAACACCATGGATTGTGTAATCAACTGCAATAGAATGTTCACCTAATGAGACAGCATTAAGCATGTCTTGATTAATTTTTATTTCGTTAGAATAGGGGATAAAATGTGAATACCCTGCAGATTTAGCTTTATTAAGTTGTATATCTAGATGTGACATATTAGATATATTTATTTGTTTAATCATTATGCATTATCCTTTAACTCCTAAATTTCATATTTTTATTTTACCATGCACTTTTAAAAAATTCATATTTACATGAATGATAATATAAAATCATATGTTTATGAAAATTCAAATAGATCTTACTACTATTGTTGACATAAATTATTTTTACAGTATTGTCAATTGTGATAAGAAATGTTATATTATTTTTGTGAAAATATTCACAAAAATAAAAAGTGTAATATTCTAATTTTAACTTGATTACAATATGTTAATTTTTGTGAATACCTGTTAAAATTAGAAAAGTGAATTTTTAGTTGTTTAGCTAGATAATTCATCAATATAATAAAATATTAAGGAAAGAAGCGTTTAAACTATGTTAGTACATTCTTTTAACCCTTTTGGTAACTTAGCGTTATCTAGTTTAATTGCAGCAATTCCAATCATTTTATTCTTGTTATGTTTAACTGTGTTTAAAATGAAAGGGATTTATGCAGCAATCACTACTTTAGTAGTTACTTTACTTATTGCATTGCCATTCTTTAAATTACCTGGTGGTATTGCTACAGGTGGTGTAATAGAAGGATTCTATCAAGGTATTATCCCAATTGGTTATATCGTTATTATGGCCGTTTTATTATATAAAACGACTCAAGAATCTGGTCAATTTAGTACAATTCAAGATAGCATTATGAGCATTTCACAAGACCAACGTATTCAATTATTATTAATTGGTTTTGCTTTTAATGGCTTCTTAGAAGGTGCTGCAGGTTTCGGTGTGCCAATTGCAATTTGTGCATTATTACTTGCACAACTAGGTTTTAAACCTTTACAAGCAGCAATGTTATGTTTAATTGCCAACGCTGCTTCAGGTGCATTCGGTGCAATTGGTATTCCAGTTGGTATTGTGAATACACTTCATTTACCAGGACATGTTGAAGCAATGAGCGTGTCTCAAGTGTCTACACTTACTTTAGCAATTATTAACTTTATTATTCCATTCTTATTAATCTTTATTATTGATGGTTTTAAAGGTATTAAGGAAACATTACCACAAATTTTAGTAGCTTCAATTACTTATACAGTATTACAAGGCTTAATTACAGTATTTGTTGGTCCAGAATTAGCTGACATCATTCCACCATTAGTGACTATGGGTGTGTTAGCAGTATTCTCTAAAAAATTCCAACCTAAAAATATTTTTAGAATACAAAAAGATGTTAAACCAGAAGCAGTTACTCCACATAGTGGTAAAGAAATTTTATATGCATGGAGCCCATTCATTATCTTAACTGTAATTGTAATGATTTGGAGTGCAACATTCTTTAAAAACTTATTTGCACCAAATGGTCCTTTATCAGCATTGGTATTTAACTTTAATTTACCAGGAACATACAGTGATGTAGCACATAAACCTATTACATTAAGTTTTAATTTTATTGGTCAAACTGGTACAGCCATTTTACTTACAATTATTATTACAGTTTTAATGTCTAAAAAAGTTAATTTCGGTGATGCAGGACGTTTGTTCGTAGAAGCATTCAAAGAACTATGGTTACCAATTTTAACTATTTGTTTCATTTTAGCAATTTCTAAAATCACTACATATGGTGGTTTAAGTGCTGCAATGGGTCAAGGTATCGCAAAAGCAGGCGGCGTGTTCCCAATTTTATCTCCAATCCTAGGATGGATTGGTGTGTTCATGACTGGTTCTGTTGTAAATAACAACTCATTATTCGCACCAATTCAAGCTTCAGTTGCCCAACAAATTGGTACAAGTGCACCGTTACTTGTTGGAGCGAATACTGTTGGTGGTGTGGCTGCAAAACTTATATCTCCACAATCAATTGCGATTGCAACAGCAGCTGTAAAACAAGTGGGTAAAGAATCAGAATTACTTAAAATGACATTAAAATACAGTGTTGCTTTATTGATATTTATCTGTATTTGGACATTTATTTTATCAATGTTTATGTAGTTATAATAAAAAGGATTGCAATTCGGAGAATTGCAATCCTTTTTTTATTTGAAAATAGAATAAAAAGCATTATAGATTTTATCTGGAGAATAGCTTTCAAGAGTTTGATGACTCGATTTAATCATATTTTCTGAATGCGTTCTCTTTTGAATAGCAAGATCAATATATTTTGCTAATGATCGTGCATTCGCATAGTCTGCTAAATAACCATTTTGATTATGTTGAATCAGTTGTGAAGGTCCAAGTGTATCTTTAAAACTAATAACAATATTGTCTTGAGCCATTGCTTCTAATATGACCATTCCAAACCCTTCATTTCGTGAAGGAACGACAGTCATTCGACTTTGCGCTAATTTTTCATTAAGGTGTTGAGTGGCTGGATATATAGTTATTAAGTCATTAAGCTGGTAATGATTAATAGTTTCTTGTAAATTTTGATGTTCTTGACCTTCACCATATATCTCGATGTTATAGTTTTTCTGTCTAAGCGTATCTTTAATGAGTTGGACACTTTCGATTAAAATATCATAACCTTTTTCATATTCTAGACGTCCGGCACTT
Source organism: Staphylococcus sp. HMSC034C12 (assembly GCF_001835895.1). NCBI lineage: Bacteria > Bacillati > Bacillota > Bacilli > Caryophanales > Staphylococcaceae > Staphylococcus > Staphylococcus sp. HMSC034C12. The sequence continues at coordinate 13,320 of NZ_KV826358.1, forward strand.
AAAATAATATTTTTTTTAGGTAGATTTAATTTTTTAGTTCGAATAATATTAGGAACGACATATACAGGTGTTTCAATGAATGATTCATAATGGTTTTTATCAGTATGAGTTAAAGTGGTTAGTGCGTCTAGATGTTGATAAGCATCTAATATTTCTTGTCGATACGCTTTGGGATAGGCATTTAAATTCATATGTTCCATACCTATTGTCATTGCATGTCCATGATAATATTTAGAAATAAATATATTAAAACTTGCTCTTGTACCTATGAGTACATCGGTATCTATATCATTAATTGCACGTATCAGTTTATGTTCAATATACTTGGAGAATTGATTTAAACCAGGCTCATGTTTTGAAAGGTAGATAGGCTTTAATAAAGGAGTGTATTTATTCAATCGATTCATAAAGATAGAAATCACATTTTGTGGTTTTAATCTATAATCAACTAAGGACTTTATTTTAATAGAAGAATTAAGTTTGAAGTAAGGCATATCTTTAGCTCTAAAAATAGAGATAATTTCAACGTTATGACCTTTGTCCGCTAAGGTATTTGCTAGTTCAGTCATTGCTTTAACTGTGCCACCTAAGGCGTATATATTATGCATTAAAAAAGTAAATGATTTCATGATTGTACCTCGTTATTAATAATATTATAAAAATTATAGCATGTAATAAACCAACTGTATAAATATTGTAAGCTTTATAATAAAATTAAAATATTTTTGAAAATAGAGATAAAATAATGTGATAATTCGTGTAAATACTTTTTTCAAAGAGAAATTATGTATATAATTACTATAGTAATTAAAATTTTATTTACGCTTTTAACGTCAAATTAATATTTATTTTTTTATCGATAAAAGAAAGCGTTTTAAATTAAAAATGGTCGTGTTTATTTCGACTGAAGATGTGATTATAAAAGGGGGACTGGGTTGTTATGAGTATAGAACATAGCAAAACAGATGTCATCTTAATCGGTGGCGGAATAATGAGCGCAACATTAGGAACATTACTAAAAGACTTATCTCCAGAAAAAGAAATTAAAATTTTCGAAAAATTGGAACAATCAGGTGAGGAGAGTTCTAATGTATGGAATAATGCTGGAACAGGACATTCAGCTCTATGTGAATTGAATTATACAAAAGAAAATAAAGATGGCAGTATTGATGTAACAAAAGCAATTAAAATTAATGAACAGTTCCAAGTATCTAAACAATTTTGGGCTTATCTAGTTAGAACTGGTCAACTAGAACATCCAGGTAATTTTATTCAATCTGTGCCACATATGAGCTTTGTTAAAGGTATTTTAAACGTAGACTTTTTGAAAAAACGTGTAAAAGCTTTAAAAGAAAATATTTTATTTCAAAAAATGGAAATCACAGAAGATCGAGATAAAATTGTTGAATGGGTGCCGTTAATGGTAGAAGGTAGAACATCACCCGTTCCTATTGCATTATCTCGGGATGAAACTGGTACAGATGTAAACTTTGGAGCACTTACTAAAAAATTAATTTCTAATTTAAAAGAACATAAAGTAGATGTTACGTATCATCAAGAAGTTCAAAATATTGAAAGATTAAATAATGGTTATTGGAAAGTGACTGTCAAAGATTTGAAGTCTAATACAATTCACACGTTTGAATCTGAGTTTGTGTTCATTGGTGCTGGAGGAGCAAGTCTTCCACTTCTACAAAAAACTGGAATTAAGCAGTCTAAACATGTAGGTGGTTTCCCAGTAAGTGGTCTTTTCTTACGTTGTAAAAACAAAGACGTTATTGAACGTCATTATGCAAAAGTATATGGTAAAGCAGATGTTGGAGCACCGCCGATGTCTGTACCACATTTAGATACACGATTTGTAAATGGAGAACGATCTCTATTATTTGGACCGTTTGCAGGCTTCTCACCTAAATTTTTGAAAACAGGATCCAATTTAGATTTAATTCGTTCTGTTAAACCGAATAATATTGTGACGATGTTAACAGCAGGAGTTAAAGAGTTTAATTTAACTAAATACTTAGTTTCTCAATTAATGCTTAGTCATAAAGATCGAATGAATGATTTAAGAATCTTTTTACCGAATGCTAGAGACGAAGATTGGGACGTTGTTATTGCTGGACAACGTGTTCAAGTGATTAAAGATACAGAAGATAGTAAAGGAAATTTACAATTTGGTACAGAGGTCATTACTTCTGATGATGGATCACTTGCAGCATTATTAGGTGCTTCTCCAGGAGCTTCAACAGCTGTCGATATCATGTTAGATGTATTAAAACGCTGTTACAAAAATGAATTTGATGCTTGGATTCCAAAAATTAAAGAGATGATCCCATCATACGGACTTAAACTTAATGAGCACGAAGAAGTTTATAACGCAGTAAATAAAGAAGTAAGAAAATATTTAAATGTGAAATAATCGAAAAAACAGGTAGTGTCATTTTTAACACTGCCTGTTTTTTCGATTAAGTTAAAATAGGATATGCGGAAATAGAATTTTAAATGTCGTGCCATTTTTAGAATCACTAGATACACATATTTTACCGTGATGTAAATCAATGATGGACTTAGTAATTGCTAGTCCTAAACCATTACTATTATCACTAGCATTGAGTTTATAAAAACGATCAAATAGATGTGGTATCGCTTGTTTAGAAATAGTTTGTCCTTCATTTGTGACCGCAAAAATAATATGATTATTTTCTTGATTCAAAGTAATATCGATAATGCCATTTATATCTGAATATTTAATAGCATTTTGAATTAGATTCGAAAATGCTTGATGTAAAAGGCGACGATTTCCCTGGAAATATATTTTATGCATATCAGATAATAACATCAATGATTTATCATCAATCGTGTATTGTTCATGTCGAATGATATCAGTAATGAGTGAAGATAATTCTAAATTATCGTCAACAGATAAGTGATTCGCATTATCTAATTCAGATAGTAATAGTAGTTCTTTTATTAAGTTACTAAGACGTGTAATTTCTAAATGAATATCATTGATTAAGCTATGACGTTCATCTTCTGAATGCGCAAATTGTAATTCAGTTAATAGTCTTTCAATATGTGTAAGAGGTGTTTTAATTTCATGTGAAACATTTTGAACAAAATGTTGACGCATGTCATCTAATTGTTTTAATGACTGACGCATGGTATCAAAACGAAACTGTAAAGTTCCAATTTCATCATGACGGGTATGAGAAATGGGTGTTTCAAAATTCCCATTCATTAATTGTTCGGTCGCCATTTTTAACTTTTTAATAGGTTTAATGATCGAGTATGTTGAAGCAATAACAAGTGAAATAGATATCAGCAATAAGAAAATGAGTAATACAAATAAAAATATTCTAAACTCGCCGAATGTTTTACCTATATCTGGCCGCATAAATACTGCTATAGGTTCATGGTCTTCATAAAATCTTATGCCCACCGTGTTATCTGTTTCGTTATCAAAGAAACCTGTCACAAATAATTCAAAAGGTTTGTTTTTTATACCGTGATAATCATGACCACGCATAACTTGGTTAATAGATGATGAGGACAGTGTATCTTTTCTAAAAGGTTCACCATAAAATGTTTTTTGTCCTTGTTTATCGACGGTAACGATTTGATAATTCATTTGTCCTAAATGTTGAAAATAAGACTTTACGTATTTTGAAGGAAGTTGATGTTCGTAAGTACGAGCTTCTTTTAACGTACGCATAATTTTAGTGTCATTATTTTCTTTGAGATTGAAATGATAATATATATTTGCTATGAAAAAACTAACTAATGCACTAAAAATAATCACAGTAATAGTATAAATCGCAATGCGACTATATAATGTTTTAAACATCTTTATTCACCTTGTATCCCTGGCCCCTTACTGTTTGAATTTCAATAGTTGCTTCTAATTTTTTTAAGCGTGCTCTTAAACGCTTAATATGAACGTCTATTGTTCTTTCATCGCCTGTATAATCGAAACCCCAAATTTTTTCAATAATAGACTCTCTTGTGAAAATTTGTTTTGGATGAGTACACAATAAAAATAGAAGTTGGAATTCTTTAGTAGGAAGATTCATTTTTTTAGATTCTACACTTACCTCCATAAATTCATCATTTAAACTAACATTTCCTATTTCAATCTTATTTTGTATATTAATTTGATAACGACGCAAAACGGCACGAATTCTAAATAATAATTCTTTAATTTCAAATGGTTTAGTTACATAGTCATCTGTGCCACTGACAAATGCGCGTTCTTTATCACTTAATGCATCTCGTGCTGTAAGCATAATAACTGGTAATTGATAGCGATCTTTTAATAATTGACATAATTCAAATCCATCCATACCTGTCATCATAATATCTACAACTGCGATATCCACAAGATGATGATTAAGATATTTTAAAGCTTGTTCTCCACTCGAATGTGTCACTGTTTTTATATGATCCGCTTCTAAATGTTTAGAAACATAATGCAAAAGTTTTGGATCATCATCTACAATTAAACATTTTATCATTTACTTTTCGCTCCTTTTCTTGTTATTATACGAATCTTTAAAATCTAAGACAATTTTCTTTGTTGTTCATATTCAGTTCATATTTACTCTCTATACTGTTTAATAAAGATAAATAGGGAGGAAAAAAGAAATGAATTTAGCTTGGAAAGAAATAAAATTTTATAAATTTCGATATATATTAATTATGCTAATCATCTTCTTACTAGGGAGTATGGTATTATTTATTAATGGTTTAGCTCAAGGTTTAGCGAGAGAAAATGTGTCATTTTTAAACAATCAAAATGCACAAACATATATTATTGAAAAAATGAAAGAACCTAAAATTGAAACATCACAACTTGATTCAAATCAACAAAATAAGATAGAAGATATTATAAATCAACAAGCAACACATCTTGGACCTCAAACATTAAAATTAAAACAACAAGATCAAGATATTCTTACTTTCTCTACCTCTAAAGAAGGTCGTCCCCCTTTAAAAGAAGGTCGATATCCTAATCACTCACATGAAGTTGCAATAAATGATAAATTAACAGGACAAGATGTAAAAAAAGGGGATACGATTAAGTTTAAAGGTCATAAAGAAGATTATAAAGTAAGTGGTATTATTGAAGATACAATGTATTCTCATAGCTCAATGGTTATGATGAATCATTCAGATTTTAAAGCACTTAATAAAAATTATTCTACATTCTATCCAGTTAAAGAATTAAGTAAAAAAGATAAAAATAGAATAAATGATATTTCTAATGTAACAACTGTTAATGAAAAAACATTGACTGATAACATTGCAAGTTACCAAGCAGAACAAATGCCATTGAATTTAATGATAATTAGTTTGTTCGTGATTACAGCAATTGTATTAAGTGCATTCTTTTATGTTATGACCATCCAAAAAATCTCACAAATAGGTATATTAAAAGCAGTAGGAATTAAAACGAGACATTTATTAAGCTCATTAATTATAGAGATTATTTTAACTACTATGGTGGGTGTTATTTTAGCCACAATACTTATTTTAATATTAAGTTTAATTATGCCAGTGACTATGCCATTTTATTTAGGTTACGGTACAATTTTATTAATGATTGTTATTTTTCTTATTGTAGGATGTATCGGTGCCTTACTATCATTTATCAAAGTATTAAAAGTGGATCCAATTGATGCTATTGGAGGTATGGAATAATGACATTAAAACTCGAACATATTAGTAAAACATTTGGAGAAGGTTTAGCGAAGACAAACGTATTAAAGGATATTAATTTAGAAGTTCAACCAGGAGAGTTTATTATTTTAAATGGTGCATCAGGTTCAGGTAAATCGACACTATTAAATATATTAGGTGGGTTGTTAACACCTACTGATGGTAAGATATTATATGAAGGTCATGATTTGTATTCAAATTATAAAAATAGTACAGAATTAAGACTTAATGATATTGGTTTTATTTTTCAAGCATCACACCTTGTTCCTTATCTAACTGTTGAAGAGCAACTCACTGTTATTGCTAAGGAAGCGGGAGTAAATAAAAAAGAAGCTGCTTCAAATGCTAAATATTTATTAACAGAAATTGGTCTCAAAGATCGTTTGAATGCATTTCCACATATGTTATCAGGAGGAGAAAAGCAGCGTGTAGCAATTATGCGTGCCTTTACAAATAATCCTAAAATCATTCTTGCTGATGAACCAACAGCAAGCTTAGATGCAAGTCGTGCTACGAAAGTAGTAGAGATGATTAGGGAACGTATAAAATCTGAACAGATGGTAGGTATTATGATTACACATGACGAGCGATTATTTGACTATGCTGATCGCGTCGTAAAATTAGAAGACGGCAAAATACTTAATTAAAAAGTGAGTAGTATGAATATGATGGAAAAGTCTGGGTCATATAAGAAAATGATCCAGACTTTTTATATATTAAAGTAATATCCAAATTGATACTATAAATAGTCCAACTAAATACAAAGTCAAAAGTAATTTATATTGATACATAAGTGCAAGGAAATCTCGTAAGAGCGCTTTATCTAGAAAATGATAAGGCGTTGAACTTCCTAATCCTATTACTTTTATATTTAACTTTTGTGCAAAACGTAAGGCTCTTAAAATATGAAATTGACTCGTCACGCATAAAATACTAGGGACATTTTCAAACGATGTATTAATGAAAGATTTAGAATATAAAAAGTTCTCATATGTACTGCTTGATTGTGATTCCATCAATATTGAAGAAGATGATACACCACATTTAATGAGATAATTCTTCATTGCTAAGGCCTCTGAAATTGGTTCGTCAGGACCTTGACCACCACTTACCAATATGTTGCAATTATGCGACTGTACTTTATAGATTTTTAAAGCTCTATCCAGTCTAGAGGCTAGCATAGGAGTGATTGTTTCAGTGAATATACCTGCGCCAAGTATAAGAATCACATCATATTGTTTATGGGTTTTAGCACGTCCAAATGCAGAAGAAAAAATTAAATATATAATGAAAGTGTAACAAGCACTAAATAAAATTAAAGCAATCCATAAAAACATGCCATTTAAAATAGATAATGGTATTGTACTAAGATATATAAATATACCAATAAATAAGACACCATTTATTAATCTACGAAACATTTTGTTTAAGAAACGGGTTCCTTTTTTTATTTTAAATAGATGAGAATGTTTGACAAGCAAACCGATGGTAGAAATGATAATTAATATAAACAATCCAGTTGGTAGAGTCATGGTCATGATATTAATGAGATTAATGGTGAAACATAATATCACGCTTGTAATAAAAAAAGAAAGGGAGATAAAATGTCTTATATTAAACAAAACACTTAGGATAATAATTAAAACAATAAATAATAAAATGATTGCTAGCATATTTAATAACCTCATATCTATTTATATATTTAAATGTAATGAAAGGGTCACAATTTAGCAACTATTATATTTTTCTATTTGTTTTCAACGTGGAAAATTATTGATATTATTTAACAGAGTATAAAAATTAACTACATAATATATGAAATTATTTAAGTAAGGAGATTTGTAATGAATAGAATCTCAAAAAATCATATTGAATTTATGAAACATTTCATAGACGATACAAATACATTAACGTCTAAACTTTTAAAAGATCAACAAGTAAAATATGGTGTTTCTACTGAGCAATCGAATGTACTACGATTACTTAGTCATCATCAAGCTTTATCTATAACAGAAATTACTGAAAAACAAGGGGTTAATAAAGCGGCAGTAAGTCGTCGTATAAAAAAATTAATAGAAAGTGACTTTGTTGCATTACAGAAGCCTAACGATAAAATAGATCAACGTTTAAAGTATATTGTTTTAACAGAGAAAGGGCGCCAATATACGGAAGAAAATAACGAAATTATAAGTCAAATTGTGAATGATATGGTTAAAGACTTATCTAGTAGTGATATAGAAAAAGCTCTGAGTGTGCTTTATATTATAGATGAACGTGTGAAGCAGTTTAATGCTAAGGTAAAATAAACGTTAATCGGAAGTTATCTCCACAAGAAAAAAGGGTTATAATATTTGTGTGAAAAATATAAATGACATTGCATCTTATGAGAGGAAGTTGATGAGAAAATGAAACAATGTCCTTATTGTGGACAAGAATTAAATAAAAGTGATAAGCAATGTTCTAATTGTGGAAATATGATACCAAAAGAAAAAAATAAAGCAACATCGTCCTCTCAATCAGAACAATCTAATTTAAAATTTAAAAAGTTTATTCCGTGGGTCATTATAGCTTTCATTGTTGTTTTAATTGGTATTGTTTTCATACTATTAAGAAATTTCAATTCCCCCGAAGCTCAAACTAAAATTCTTGTAAACGCAATTGATAACAACGATGCTCAAAAAGTAGCTACGTTAATTAGTACTAAAGATGTTCCTGTAGATGATGAAGAAGCAAGTGTTTATATTCAATATATTAAAGATGAAGTTGGAATGATGAAATTTATTCACGATGTCAAACACACAACAGATAAATTAAATAAAAGTAATCATGATTCTGCCTATATACAAACAAAAACAGATAAAAATGTATTAAAAATTAGTAAAAATGGAACGCGTTTTTTAATCTTTAATAATATGAGTTATAGACCACCTACAAAAACGGTTATTGTTAAGCCGAAAATAGATACAAAATATAAATTTAAAGCTGGTGGAAAACGTAGAGTCATTCATGCAAAGGCGAATCAAGCAACTTCTATTGGCAAATACATTCCAGGTGTTTATGCTATCGATGCTGAAAAAGACACGGAATATGGTCATTTTACAGGTCAAATGAAATTTGATTTTAGATATGCTAAAGGAAATACTGTGGATGTTAATGAGAACTTTAACGAAGCTGCACTTAAAGTTAAATTAAAGGGTAAAAGTGACTTAGATAAAAACACATTAAAAGTAACTATTAATGATAAAGAAATGAAATATGATGCATCAAAAATATATGGTCCATATCCTCAAAATAAAGACATTAGTGTTTCAGCTACAGGTATGGTTAAAGACAAAACATTTACGTCTACAAGTAAAACAATAAAAGCAAAAGATTTAGGAAACATTAATAGTGCCATACTGGACTTTGATGAAGATAAAATTTCTGATTATGTTTCAAAGAAAACTGAAGAAGAAAGTATACTTAGAGTTACGTTAGAACCATTTTTTAATCAATATGCTTATGCTCTAAATAATGCTATTAATCAACAAAATTTTGATATAATAAGTCCATTTCTAAAAAATAAGTCTGATGCATATATAGATATAAAAAATCATTTAAGTGATTCAAAGCATTTTGAGTTCTCACAGTTGTTAAGTGCAACTCAAAGTGGAGATATTATTAAAGCTAAAGTACAACAAATTAATCAACGCGGAGAAATAGAATATGTCACTTATGAAATAGAAGAAAATAAAGATAATGGAATATTACAAATTATAAACATTAAATAGATACTAAGGAGAATATTTAAATGGAACAAAGACATAACCAAGATAAGCATTCCTTGTTATTTATTATTATTCTAGGTATGTTGACTGCTATAGGACCTTTAGCGATTGATATGTTCTTACCCGGTTTACCTGAATTGAAAAATGATTTCAACACTACGACAGCTCATGCTCAATTAACACTATCGTTTTTTATGATTGGTCTTGGAATTGGTAATTTATTTGTAGGACCGATTTCCGATAGTTTGGGGCGTAAAAAACCTTTAATTATCGTTATGACCATTTTTACTCTTGCAAGTCTCGGAATCATATTTGTTCATAACATATGGCTTATGATTATCTTAAGACTTTTACAAGGTATTACTGGGGGAGGCGCGGCAGTTATTTCAAGAGCCATTGCAAGTGATTTATATAAAGGTAATGAATTAACTAAATTCCTATCTTTATTAATGCTAGTTAATGGTGTTGCTCCGGTTATTGCGCCTGCGCTTGGAGGTATCATTTTAAGTGTAGCAGTTTGGAGAGTCATATTTGTTATATTAACTATCTTCGGTATATTAATGGTAATGGGGAGTCTAACAAAAATACCAGAATCGTTAAGTTTAGAGTATAGAGATAGCAGTGGTATCAAAGTGATATTTCAGAATTTTAAAAGCTTATTAGGTACACCACGATTTGTGCTACCCATGCTCATACAAGGTGTTTCATTTATTTTATTATTTAGTTATATTTCTGCTTCACCGTTTTTAGTTCAAAAAATTTATGGTGTCTCTCCACTGCATTTTAGTTGGATGTTTGCTGGAATAGGAATAACATTAATCGTCTCTAGTCAATTAACAGGAAAATTAGTAGATTATATTCATACGCAAACACTTTTAAGGTTATTGACATGTATCCAAGTTATTGGTGTATGTATTGTTTCGTTAACGCTCATCCAACATGGATCATTCATTTTTTTAGTGATTGGTTTTATAACATTAGTAGCTCCAGTTACAGGTGTAGCTACTTTAGGGTTTTCTATTGCGATGGAGGAAAGTACCACTGGTAATGGTAGTGCTTCAAGTTTATTAGGACTTGTACAATTTTTATTTGGAGGTATTGTTACACCTTTGGTAAATGTAAAAGGAGAATATAACAGTATGCCTTATCTAACAATCATTATTAGTGCAATTGTAATCCTTGTTATTTTACACCTTATTAATTTTAAAGTGTTTAAAACAAAAAGATAAATAAAAAGGAGCAAAACAGAGTTTAATTTGATTCTGTCTTGCTCCCTTCTTTATTATCTCTGTAACTTAATTGTATTGGATAATAAAGAATTTGCTACTTCTTTAGGACTTTCTTGGCAACCACTTCTTAGCCAATAAAGAATTACTCCAATTTGACCGCTAACGGTATAAGAAATAAAAAGTTCTCTATTTTGAATTAAAGTTTCATTTTCAACTAAAATCTTAGCGTAATATTTCTTTGTAATATCTAAGTAGTCCATAGTTAAACTTTTATTTGGATTTGAGATGAAAATAGCGTGGAAAAAAGATTTCTTTCTATATATATATTTGAGAATAATATGGAAGAACTTAAATACTTTTTCAGGCTCTTTTTTTATATTGTGAAAATTATTAGAAAGTGCTTTTAATAATTTTTCATACTTATTTAAATGGTAACTTTGGATTGTAGACAATAAGTCGTATTTATCCTGAAAATTATCATAAAAGGTTGAACGATTAATTTTACATTTTGCACATATCATTTTAATTGAAATTTGTTCGAAAGGATAATCTTCTAGCAAATCGATCATACTTATTATAATTTTATATTTCGCTTTTAATTTCATGTATGTCACCTAAATTAAAAAGAATAACCGACAATTTTTTAAGTTTTGTTGGTGTTTTTTTTATTGATATGTCTTTATAATATATAAAGTGATTTTTAAAAGCAAATAGGAGGAAAGTTCAATGAAGAAAATGGTGTTAATCAATATCATTACTATCGTTGCTTTAGTTATTATCGGAGTAGTTGGATTTTATTTCTATCATAATGCAACTAGCTATGTAACAACTGATAATGCTAAAGTTGACGGTAATCAAATTAAAATTGCGAGTCCAGCATCTGGACAAATTAAATCTTTTGACGCAAAACAAGGCGATAAATTGAAAAAAGGTGACACAGTGGCAGAAGTAACTGCTCAAGGTCAAGATGGTCAAACTCAAGATCAAAAAATTAAAATGCCACAAGATGGTACAATTGCTAAAACTGATGGAATGGAAGGCTCTATCGCTCAAGCAGGTTCACCAATTGCTTATGCATATAATTTAGATGATTTATACATTACAGCTAATATCGATGAAAATGATTTAAGCAGCATTGAAAAAGGCGATAAAGTTGATGTAACAATCGACGGTCAAGATTCTAAAATCGATGGTAAAATTAAAGAAATCGGAAAAGCAACTGCAAATAGTTTCTCATTAATGCCATCATCAAACAGTGACGGTAACTATACTAAAGTTTCACAAGTGATTCCTGTGAAAATTTCTTTAGATTCACAACCATCTAAAAATGTTGTTCCTGGAATGAACGCTGAAGTTAAAATCCATAAAGACTAAGGAGGTCATAAAATGACAGTGACCTTCATTATTGGATATATCGTTTCAGCGGTCATTTTAGTTGGTTTAATTAATTTATTCGTGTTGAAATCACGTCATAAATCTAAATTAAATCAATCAAAGGGACAACAAGTAAATGAAGAATCTAAGAGTCAAAATAATCCATCTAAATTTAAAATGAGTGACTTAGAACAAAATAACGATGCAAAGAATGCATCCTCTTCTCAAATCAGTGAAGAGAAAAAACGTTACTTTAATAATGATCAATCTCATTATAAGGAAGATAACGATATCAATAATGATAAAAGAAAAAATCATTTTGAAGAAGAACAAGAGCAACAAGATTCATCTTCAGAACAAATTCATCCTGAGCAAAAACAAACGTCACATTCCTTACACTACTCAGATGATGAACAACGCAATACGCATTCTGAAGATACAGTAAATCATAATGATAGAGATGTTAATAATCAACATCTTTCCAAAGATTCTATTTATGAACCTATTAATCCTGATTCACAAGAAGGACGTGTGAACGAACGTATAAAAGACCAAACACAAGATTTTGTCTTCGGTGCAGGGATTACAAGAGGTAAAATTTTAGCTGCTATGTTGTTTGGTATGTTTATCGCAATTTTAAACCAAACATTACTTAATGTAGCTTTACCTAGAATTAATACAGAGTTCAATATTTCTGCTTCAACTGGGCAATGGTTGATGACAGGATTCATGTTAGTAAATGGTATTTTAATACCAATAAGTGCGTTTTTATTTAATAAGTATTCATATCGTAAGCTATTTTTAATAGCGCTTTTATTATTTACAATCGGCTCATTAGTTTGTGGTATTTCAACTAACTTCCCAATTATGATGGGAGGACGTGTTTTACAAGCAATTGGTGCAGGTATATTAATGCCATTAGGATCTAATGTAATTGTTACTATTTTCCCACCTGAAAAACGTGGTGTGGCAATGGGAACAATGGGTATTGCAATGATTCTTGCTCCAGCGATTGGACCAACATTATCTGGTTACATCGTCCAAAATTATCATTGGAATGTTATGTTCTATATGATGTTTATCTTAGGATTACTTGCTTTCTTATTTGGATTAGTATGGTTCAAAATCTATCAAAAAACAATCAATCCAAAAGCAGATTATCGTGGTATCGTCTATAGTACAATTGGATTTGGTGCTTTATTATATGGCTTTAGTGAAGCTGGTAATAAAGGATGGGGTTCAACTGAAATCATTATAATGTTTATAATTGGTGTTGTGTTCATCATCTTATTTGCTATTCGTGAATTAACAATGAAAGCACCAATGCTTAATTTAGAAGTGCTAAAATCACCAACATACACGCTTACTACTATTATAAACATGGTAGTAATGATGAGTTTATTTGGAGGTATGATTTTATTACCATTATATCTTCAAAATTTACGTGGTTTCTCAGCATTAGATTCTGGTTTACTATTATTACCAGGTTCATTATTAATGGGTGTATTAGGACCTGTTGCTGGTAAATTACTTGATACTATTGGTCTTAAACCACTTGCTTTATTCGGTATTGCAGTGATGACTTACGGAACGTATGAATTAACAAAACTGAATATGGATACTTCTTATCTTCATATTATGAGTATTTATGTAATACGTTCACTAGGTATGGCATTTGTTATGATGCCGTTAATGACTGCAGCTATCAATGCCTTACCACCTCGCTTAATTTCTCATGGTAATGCGTTCTTAAATACGATGAGACAATTAGCTGGTTCAATTGGTACTGCGATTCTCGTTACTGTAATGACAACTCAATCTACAAATCATCTGAATGCATTTTCAACTGAATTAGATAAAACTAATCCAGTCATTCAAGATCATGTACGTGAAATGGCAGCACAATATGGGGGTCAACAAGGCGCATTACAAGTTATCTTGACTTATGTAAATAAATTAGCCTCAATCGAAGGGATCAATGATGCGTTTTGGATTGCTACAGCATTAAGTGTCTTAGCATTCGTTTTAAGTTTATTCTTAAAAGGTAAAAAAGGTGCTAAAGCTGAACATGACAGATTGATGAGTAAAGAAAGTAATAAATTTTAATAAATAAAAAAGGTATTGGACATATAAAATGTTCAATACCTTTTTTTATTTTATTAAATATAAAATGAGATTACATTTCTATTTGATTCTAGGATGACGATTTCTAAAGAAAAAGCTTATAAATAATAACGCTAAACTACTTGAAAGTAAGATCAGTGCATTGTGAATAGCATCTGCTTCAGTAATAATTTGATTTGGTGGTAAATCTAAGAAAAAGTGATGCAAGTTCTGAGAGATTTGCTTTCCTAACATTTGAATTGTATAACTAAAGGAAAAAGCAATCATTAATGCAACAGCGATAATGATGAAATTAATCACTTTTAAAATCGTTCTATTAAATACAATGGTTAAAATTGAAATAATCATGCTGCCAATACATAAAACGAAAAATATATTAAAGGCTAGAATAAATTTATCGATTACACCTTGTAAGTTAGCGACTTCACTAATATTAATATTGAGTGGTCCAATCTGAGTAGTTGTATTTTGAAAATTTTTAATCTCAGAGAAATCAATCGCTTGATTTGCAAGAACAAAATTTAGAATAGGCTGTTTATACATGCTATAACAAGTAATCCCTACAAGTATAAGAATGATGATATGTATAATTAAACTTATCCACGAATTTTTCTTTTTACCATAATAAGCTTGTTGGTTAACACGATCATATGGGGGGCGGTTTGTTTGATATCTATTAGGATTTTGCATTATTATTACTCCTTTGCCGTCATTCATTTGTTTTCTATAGTTGACTCATTTATACTGAATTTAATATGCAATAGGCAATTATATGAACTAGATTGCTCATTTTTAATCATATAAATAGTATTATATCGTTTTTTAAGCTTTCTGTAATAAAGTTTGATTAATTTTATAAATTTATAAGGTAGGTAAAAATTTTATGAAAACACGTATGGTAAATAGAATCGTTAATAAATATTTACTACATAATCGCTCAATTCAGTTTAAGAGTAAAGACGAATTTGAATCGTTTATGGAGCGTAGAAAAGATATTAATAGAGCGAAACATAAGCAACCTCCAACTTTAAATGTGAAAGCAAATCTTGATAAATTATCTTTAGGAGATATGCAAGTGTTTAGATTTAATTTTCGTCACGAAACTAAAAAGAAAATTTTGTATATTCATGGTGGATACAACACATTACAACCTTCTCCATTCCATTGGAGATTAATGGACAAACTTGCACTCAACACTTTATATGAGGTCGTTTTACCGATATATCCTAAAGCACCAGAGTTTCATCTTAAAGATACATTTAAAGCAATTAATAATGTATATGAATCGTTATTAAGTGAAGTTAATAATGAAAATATTGTTATTATGGGTGATGGAACTGGTGGAGCACTTGCACTTAGTTATGTACAACAATTAGTAGAAAATGGCAAAACGTTACCATATAAAATATGTTTAATTTCTCCGATGCTTGATGCAACAATGATAAATCCTCAAATTACTGAAAATTTGGTTGAAAAAGATCGTTTTGTTAATATTCAAGGACTTCAAAATATAATGAATGTGTGGAGCGATAAAGAACCATTATCAAATCCTTTAATTTCTCCGATATATGGAATAAAACAAGGATTGCCACCAATTATAATGTTTGGTGGTGGTAAGGAAATTTATTATCCAGATATGCAACGTTTGGCATATGAATTGGAAACTTATAATCAATCTATACAATTTTTTGAGTATCCAAAAATGTTTCATGACTTTGCGTTATTCCCAATTCATGAATCTCATAAGGTGATTAAACAAATTAATAAGGCAATTCATGAATAATGATAAGGACTAAAGTAGAATTGAGTTAGATTTTACTTTAGTCCTATATTTTTTATATTGAATATTTATTGATTTGCAATAATAATTCACTAATAATATCATGCTGACCTTTACAATGATAATAAGTATCGAGAGATTGTGCCAACCTTAAGTTTTCTTCGGATTCATAAGTTGTAGTATGTAATTCTATTACATTTAAAAGTTGTTGTTCAACGTCTTGAGAATATCTTTTTAGATTAGCTATTAAATCATTTTCATCCGTAGTCGTTTTAATTTCTCTATCTAATGCTTCTATCGCTTGTTTTTGTCCTTGGTAAAAACTGATATTAAATGTTCGTTGAATGAGCTCTTGACTTGGTCCATTCATAAATAATGAACGATTTTCATTTAATTCAATTAAATGTAGTTTAAGTGTATCACTAAGATCAAATAATGTGTTTTCTAAGATTTCAGAAATAGACTCTGTCATTATGCCTCTCCTTTTTTTGGAATGCCGATTTGATGTCCTAATGATTTAGGCCAACGCTGATCATATTGAGAATCATAGTATATTTGGATATTAGATTTATAATGTGCGGGGAAAGAAGCAGGGCGGCGTGTTAAACGATTAATACCCATCATCATTATTTCGCTTGTTGCAGCTAAAGTTTCATCATTTTTAAATAATTCTAAAAAGAAGTGAACACGTTTTTCATCATAATCATAAATACGAACACGAACTGAAAACGATTCTTCGAAGTGTAATTCCTTTAAATATGTTGTATGTTCTTCGACTGTAAATGTTGTATAATTAAGCGCTTCTCTTTCTTTTAATGATAAACCATTATAATGATTAAATTCACTAATAACTTCACTGAAAACTGAATTATATTCTGCATCGTGCATATGTTGGTTAAAATCTACTTGAGAAGATACTACGCTTTTATGAATAATAAATGGATAGTTCATAATATTTTATCCTTTCTTTGAAATTTTATAAAAATACTTTACTAACATAAAATAACACATACACAATATTTAATTCATGGTAGAATGATAACCGTATGGTTAAATAGGAGGAAACAAAAAGATGACCATGACAATTCGATATCAAACTAAGAACGAACCACTAACTCAAGTTGAACAGATCAGTGATGTACCTAATGATGCTACTATTGTGTGGTTGGATTTTGAAGATGCAACATCCGAAGAAAATGATTTTTTGATTGAAAACTATAATTTTAACTATTTAGAATTAGAAGATGCTATTAAAGGGGTACCACGAGTTAAATATAAATCTTATGATGATTACCAATACATGGTATTTCATAGTATGCATAAAGATGATTTTACTCCTATAGCATTGAACGTATTTCTAGACGGAAAAACATTAATTACTTATCATCAACACCATTTTGAATCATTAATGGAAGTTGTCAATATGAATGCTCGTAAACATGATCCAGATTTAGATTGTGCTGATATCGTTATACATATCCTTGATATGATGGTAGATAAATATTTTGATTTTGTTTATGCCATTGAAGATGAGGTATACAGCTTTGAAGATGCGCATGTAGATGATACACATAGTAAAAAAGTAATGGATAATGTCTTTCAATTACGTTCTAATCTTATAAAAATAAAACGTGTATTATTCCCAATGCAAGAACTTGTGAATACAATTAAGACTGAAGGTAACTTAATTGTAGATTATAAACATTCAATGTATATTCAACATATTGATGATCATATTATTAAACAAAATAATATTATTAGAACCTCTCAAGAAATGACAAATGAAATTCGAGAAAATTTTGAATCTTATTCTTCGTTTAGAATGAATAGTATTATGCAAGTATTGACACTCGTGTCAGTTATATTTTCTCCTTTAACATTTATAGTAGGCGTATATGGAATGAACTTTGAATATATGCCAGAGTTAAAATGGCACTATGGTTATTTTATTTGTTTAACTATAATGTTACTCATTTCAATTGCATTAATTCTCTTTTTTAAAAAGAAAAAGTGGTTTTAATATAGAACATAGTTTAAGGAAAGTAGGTTGTTACATGAGAGATATCCAAAGAGAGCAAAGAAAAAATGAACATGTAGAAATTGCAATGGCACAACAAGATGTCCCTCAATCAGATTTTGACCGTATGAGGTTTGTACATCATTCAATTCCAAATATCAATGTGAATCAAGTGGATTTAACGAGTCATACTTCAAATTTTGATATGACATTTCCCTTGTACATTAATGCAATGACAGGTGGAAGTGATTGGACTAAGACAATTAATGAAAAGTTAGCAGTCGTTGCTAGAGAAACAGGCTTAGCTATGGCTGTAGGATCTACACATGCAGCTTTAAGAAATCCTAAGATGGCTGAATCATTTAGTATTGTACGTAAAACAAACCCTGAGGGCATTATATTTAGTAATGTAGGTGCAGATGTACCAGTAGATAAAGCTGTTAAAGCAGTTGAATTATTAGACGCACAAGCTTTACAAGTACATGTGAACGCACCACAAGAATTAGTGATGCCAGAAGGGAATAGAGAGTTTTCGACATGGTTAGAAAATGTGGAAGCAATTGTTCAACGCGTGAGTGTACCTGTTATCATTAAAGAAGTAGGATTTGGCATGAGTAAAGAATTACTACAATCTTTAGTAAATATAGGCGTGACGTATGTAGATGTGAGTGGAAAGGGTGGCACTAATTTTGTCACGATAGAAAATGAGCGTCGTTCAAATAAAGACATGGATTACCTTTCAAATTGGGGCCAATCGACTGTAGAATCACTACTTGAAAGTATAAGTTATCAAGATAAACTAAATGTATTTGCAAGTGGTGGATTACGCACACCTTTAGATGCAATTAAAAGTTTAGCTTTAGGTGCAAAAGCTGTTGGCATGTCACGTCCATTTTTAAATCAAGTTGAACATGCTGGTATCACTAGTACCATTGAATATGTAGAATCATTTATAGACCATATGAAATCTATTATGACAATGTTAGATGCTAAAGATATTAATGATTTAAAACAAAGTAAAATTGTTTTTGATAGTAAGTTAATGTCTTGGATAGAACAAAGACATTTAAAAGTTGAACGTGGATAATATTAATCGCTTTTGAAGAAGGATGACCTTTTCAAAAGCGATTTTTTTATTGAATGAGGTGTTACTTCCATGTTTCTTCTGGTAATAGACAATCAGATTTTCTCATTCTAGAGACATATGGATTTCCTTTAACAGTATATCTTAAGTGTTTTTCTGTCCATTCACCTTTATTTGGGATACCTATACGTGCACTTTCTTCAATCTCTCTAGGAAATTTTCTATTCCTTACATCAATAGATAAACGACATTGATTAATTGTTGAACCATCTATTGCTCTAGGAATATTAAATGCTTTAGTCCACTTTCCTGGCCCATTTGTAAGTTCGAAACCAGATTTATTTCGGTTGATTTTCATAGTTTCGATACCATCTTCAGGTTCAACTGCACGTATTAAGACACCTTCTGGGATACCTTCTTCACGTGTTACTAAATTAATAAGTAAATGCGTATGCATAACATGGCCATATATGGTTCCACCACGTTGATATAAAGAAGTGACTTTAGGCGTTTGTTTCCCACCAAATCCATGTGCTGCTTTATCTTTAAAACCTAAATAAGCTTCTGTTTCGACAATATAGCCACTATAAGTTTGTGTATGATCTTGATAACTAATTTTAACGCCTAATAAAGATTTAGCCGTTTCAATTGTTGGTTTATTTACAAAGTCCAATATAAATACCTCTTTCTTTAAATGAATCATTTGGATGCTTGTCTAAATTTTTTAATAATTTTATTATAGTGGAAAATGTTAGAGTTAGAAAATATTAAATACATTGATAGAGAATGAAAAAACATTTAATAGATAGCGTTTACATTTTTAATTTATATAAAACCTATGGAATATTAATTAAAAAAGTGTAACAATATGTATTGATGATAAAGTCAAAGTTTAAAAGTAATAGATGAAATTTAAAGCAGTTTGCTACAATGAAACTAACTTTTCAAAAGTTGGTGAATAAAGAAATGATATATTCAATATTTATTTTTGTATTATCAGGTCTCTGTGAAATTGGTGGAGGCTATCTAATTTGGTTGTGGTTAAGGGAAGGACAATCAAGTTGGTTAGGGTGTATTGGTGGACTAGTACTTGTCTTATATGGTGTGATTGTTACATTTCAAGTGTTTCCAACCTTTGGACGTGTCTATGCGGCATATGGCGGAGTGTTTATTATAATGAGTATCATATGGTCATTTGTATTTGATAAACAAATTCCAGATAAGTATGATGTCTTAGGTGCTGTTGTATGCATTATTGGTGTATTAATAATGATTTTACCAAATAGAGCCTGATCAAGCGTGTTGAGAGGGAGACGTAAGTAATGATAGTTGAAGTAGAGAAACAAAATCATGGTATAGATTTAATTAAAATAGATAATGACGATACGTATATTGTATTTACAAACTATGGAGCACGAATTGTGTGTTGGAAATATCATGATAATAATATTGTGTTAGGTAATAAAGTAGAAGCGGATGAATTTTACCCTGAAAATCCATATAAATTTGGAGCTACTATTGGACGATATGCAGGACGTATTGAAAATGCTTCTTTTAATTTGAACAATAAATATTATCAATTGGAAGCAAATGAAATGACTAATCAACTTCACGGCGGTAGTAATGGTTTAGACAGACGGTTGTTTGATTATGAAATACAAAATAATATAACAAATATTAAAGTTATATTTAAACTTCAGATACAATCAAAAGAGGATGGTTATCCTGGAGATATGATGATTAAGGTTATACATACATATGATGTTGAACATCGCTGGACGATTGAATATGAAGCAACATCAAATGAAGATACATTATTCAATCCTACAAATCATGTGTACTTTAATCTAAATAGAGATAATAATGTCATTGATAATCACTCTATAATAAGTGAACAATTAAAAATGTATCCTATTGATCAGAACCATCTTATTTCCAGTCAACAGCCTATTGATTTATTAGAACGATTTAATCATCGACCTATTCAATTTCAAGATATTTTTAATTCTGAAGATAAACAAATTAAAGAACAAATACATTTTAATAAAGGTCTCGATCACCCATTTGATATTGGTCATCATCGTCTTATCGTTGAAAATAACGAGTTTGCGTTAGATGTAGAAACAACAATGACTAATATAGTAATTTTTACTTTTAATGATACATCAGAATGGAAGAGTGATTTTAATATTTATAAACCTCATTCAGGTGTAGCGCTAGAAACACAATACTTACCTAATGATATTAATAATGAAGGCAATAAAGCTAAATCAATTCTAAAAGCTAATGTTCCATTTTATGCGAAGACAATATATCATATTTCAGAAAAATAACTTTATTTTTATTCAGAAACATACCACTATGACATTAAGTGATAGTGGTATGTTTCTATTTATTCATTGCTTTTTCTTTTAATAATTTCAATTTTTCAATACGTTTAGGAGATAAGTAAGGATTATTAATAGCTTTATTTAAACGATCTATATTTTCACGGTCATTATAATAAATATCATTCAAATTTTGAACAGATAAGCGTGTAGGAGATTCAGCAGTTTTAAGGAGTAATAAATGATCTTGTTGCTGCACATAACCTTCTTTTAAAACACGCATATAAAATCCTGTTTTACCTGAGGATGACATCCGCTTAACTAAATGTTTAATACCATACTTTCTTTGAATCTTCCAGCAAGGTTCACGTATTTCAGAAACTTCTACAATTGCCTCTCCTAATTGATATTGATTTCCAAAATACACATCATTTTCATCAAGGTCAACGAGAGTTAAATTTTCACCAAACATTGCATAATCAGGTAGTATATTAATATCATCTTTATACATTGCATAATTTTTCTTACTAAAACAACAAACAGCTTTGTGTGGACCACCATGGTCCTTATAAGCTTGTTCATCCTCACTGAACCCTGTATAAGATAACCACATTTTTCCAGAAAACATTGTTTTATTTAAAGCAGAATGCATTGGACGTTTTTGATCATAGTTTAAAGTTTTAATTTTACCAGTTGAAATAGCATATACCGGAATCATGTTATGGTCTCCTTTTTTATCATATCTGTTATTTTACTATATTTTTAAAAAGTATAAAAATATCTTTTGATAAATTAAATGAATGTAAAATAGACCTAGGTATTTTAAAAAGGCTAGTGTAAAATAATAAATGAGTATATGAAAAGGAGTTATAGTACCGATGAAGGATGCGAAAGAACTCAAATTAATGACGACAGATGATGCAGTAGCTCAAATCCAAGATAATATGATTCTTGGAATTGGAACAGGAAGTACAATTGAACTATTGATTCCTAAGATTGCAGAGCGTATTCAACAAGATAATTTAAATGTTACAGGTGTATGTACATCTAATAAAAGTGAATTTCTTGCTAAACAATATAATATTAATGTGGTTGATATTAATGATATTACTTATATAGATTTAGCTATTGATGGTGCAGATGAAATCGATTCAGATTTAAACCTTATTAAGGGAGGCGGTGGTGCCTTATTCAGAGAGAAAGTCATTGATGAAATGGCAAGACAATTTATAGTTTTAGCAGACGAAAGTAAAATGGTAAATTACTTAGGTGAAACTTTCAAATTACCTATTGAAGTTGATAAATTTAACTGGTTACTGATATCTAAAAAAATTGAAGCATATAATGATATCTCAGTCGAACGAAGAATGAATGAGGATATACCATTTATTACAGATAATGGGAATTATATTTTAGACTGTGAATTAAAAAGTAAGATAGATCCTTATCAATTACATGAATTTTTAATTCATCTCACAGGTGTGCTAGAAACAGGTTATTTTTTAGATATGACAACACAAGCGATTATTGGCACTCAAGAAGGAATTAAAGTAATTAATAAGAAGTAAAAAAGAGAGGAACATGTTTAAGTTCCTCTCTTTTCTTTTTATTTATTAGATTTATGGATATCATTGATTTCTTCTTTTACATTATCCACTACAGATGAGCGTCTATTTTCTGTATATTTAGAAGATGATTTTAAATGATGATCACCGTCTTGGACTTCAGATTCATTAGTCTGTGTATGAGTCACATTATTTTCTTGTAACGATTGATGTGACGTTTCTTTTTTATCCAATTCACTATTAGATATCTTATTTGAATCATCTATGTCATCATTTACATGGTCTAAATAATTATTAGGTTCTACTTCATCTAATGATTGGTTTGTTGTTTTATATAAGATAAAGCGAATGACTAAACTTAAAAGAATGAAAATAATACCAACAATTGTAGTACTTAAAGCAATAACTTTCATAGAGAATAAGTCGCCAGTTTCTTCGCTAAATAAGAATACTTGAGCAAATGTCATTGCAGCATGGAATAACGTTGCAATATAAATCGTACGACCTTTAGTTGCTCTAATTAATTCACCGACAATCATTGAAAACATAAATGTATATAAGAAGTGATAACCTGCATATTGCATTCCATATGTCGTGTTAATAGTCCAAATAGAATACATTAAACCTACAATGATTGAAGCAAAAAATGTATTGACTTTACTTTCAACAATATTTTGTAAATATGAACGGAATCCAAATTCAGCAAAGAAAGCCATGAAAATATGACCAATCATAATTGTAAATACAGATACTGATAAATCATTGGCTTGTAATAAAATAAAACTATCAGCAAATCTATTGAAACTCATCATTCCAATAATAAAAATAATGAGCGGCAAAATTAACGCAAGTATTATACGTTCAATAACTCTAATATCAATAGAGAAATTCAAACCAGCTAGTTGAGTACGCTTATTTTTAAATGCAATAATACAAATTATTGCAGCAATAAATGGCGCTAAATTATTAATACTAAACACAAAACGTTTAATACCAATAGATGCTTGAAAGTCTCGCAGGATTAAAGACAATGCCATTGTAACAACGAAAAATACAAAAATTGTTAAAGTCCATTGAAATCCTGAAATACGTTTCGTCTTCATGTATGTAACCTCCATTAGGGTAACCATATATATTCTTTTCTTAATATTATACATATTACAAGGGGATAAATAAATTGTCCATTTTAAATATCATTAAAATGTAATAGTATTGAATTATTTTTAAATTTTTGAAACTAATATTTAATGTCTGAATCATAAATTAAAGGGTAAATAATTTAATAAAAATGGGTATTGATTGTATAAAATATGTTATATGATTAAGATAACCTTAAATAATTAGGAGGCATCTAATATTATGTACAGTGAAAGCAATCCAAAACTATGGAAAGGAAGAGTAGATAGTCAAAATGATCCTAAGCAGTTTAAGCATTTTCAGACCGTCACATTTGCTAATTTAGAAAAAATAGAAAATCGTTTTGATAAAGTTGGTGTAGGTTTGTTAGGCTATGCCGTTGATAAAGGGATTGAACTGAATGAAGGAAGAATTGGTGCTAAAAAAGGACCAGACGAAATAAAAAAAGCGTTTGCCCAATTACCTGATTTAAGTGAATGTGAATCTCTTGTTGATTATGGAAATGTAGAATATACAAAAGGTTCTCTAAGTGAAGTTCAAGAAGAAATGGGAGATTTGGCTGCTCGAGTTATTCAACAGCATCACCAATCTTTTTTTATTGGTGGAGGACATGATATCGCATACGCACAATACCTAGCAACGAGACACACTTATCCTGATGCTTCTATTGGCATTATTAATATCGATTCACATTTTGAGACGCGTGCTGATGTACAATCTAATTCTGGTACAATGTTCAGACAAATTTTAGAAAAAGATGATAATGTTGATTACTTAGTTTTAGGCTTATCTCAAGGTAGAAATACACGTTCTCTATATGAATATGCTGAAGAAAAAGGAATTATCTATGTATATGCAGATGAAATTTTAAATGATTTGTCTCCAACCATTAAAGATAAGATTGAACGTTTTATTCATCAGCATGAAACGATTATGTTTACAATTAGTATGGACGCCATCGATAGTGCATTTGCACCTGGAGTAAGTGAACCTACTGTCCTCGGATTGAATCCTCATTCTGTATTTAATATAGGTAAACGCGTTATATTAAGTGGAAAGACATCTTCTATTAGTATTGCTGAAGTCAATCCAAATTATGATATTGATCATCGTACTGCTCAACTTGCAGCGAATTTTATTCACCATTTTATAGAGTAGTTATTTTAAAAATTGAAATGAACTTTTAGATAAGAGTAGTCCACCATTCTAAGTAATGGATATCTACTCTTATTTAGTTATAAGAAAAGTTTGATAATTATGATACTATAGACTATACAACATTTTATTGGACTTAGAGAAAGGGAAGTGACATTGATGACAAGTTTTAACGACGTTGTAAAATGGAGACGCATGTTTCATCAATATCCTGAGTTATCAAAATACGAATATAAAACGACGCAACGTATAAAAGATATATTAACTTCATACAATATTAAAATGATTGACATTCCAATGGAAACGGGCCTAATAGCAGAAATAGGACAAGGAGAAAAATGTATTGCTGTTCGTACTGATATTGATGCGTTACCTATTCAGGAGCAAGTTAGTCAAGACTTTACTTCTACTAATGATGGAGTGATGCATGCTTGTGGACATGATATTCACATGGCTAGTATCTTAGCTATTGCTACCAAGTTAAAAGAAGAAGAAGAACAATTAAATGGAAGAGTAAGGTTTTTATTTCAACCAGCTGAAGAGCTTGGGTATGGTGCTAAAGCCATGGCTAAAACCAATGCATTAGATGATGTACAAGCGATTGTTGGATTTCACAATTATCCAACATTAGATATTGGAGAATTTGCAATTAAATCTGGTCCTATTACGTCTGCTGTAGATCGTTTTGAATTTAAAATTCATGGCAAGGGAGCTCATGCTGCCAAGCCAGAGCAAGGCAATGACCCTGTAATGGCGTTAGGGCAATTAATTACAAGTTTGCAAACAATTATTAGTCGTAATTTATCTGCCTTTGATAGTGCTGTCATTACAATAGGAGAAGTGTCTTCAGGTAATACTTGGAATGTTATTGCAGATAATGCTTATGTTCAAGGCACGGTACGTTCATTCAAACCTGAAGTACAAGATTATATTGAACAACGTATGCATGATATTGCTAAAGGATTAGAACAATTATTTAATATAGAGATTGAATTAATTTATACACGTTTACCAGGCGCAGTTATTAATGACGTAGAGCTTACAAAACATGCTAAAGAAGCGGCAAAAAAAGTAGGATACACAGTAATTGATTTAGAACATCCGTATACAATTGGAGAAGATTTTTCTGGTTTATTAGAGCATCATCCAGGGGTATTTGCATTTATTGGATCGAATAGCGAATATGATTTACATCATCCAAAATACAATCCAGATGAACGTATTTTAGAAAAAACACCTGATTATTTTATAGAACTGATTTATCAATTATTAGCATAATATTTATTAGAAAATTTTTGGAATTATGATTTAATTACTATTTAATGTGGTAAAGCTGTATTGAGTGATTAAATAGGAGATGATTTTAATGGGTGCACAAGATCCAAGAACTAAATTTAAAGATTCTGATTATAAAAAACAAGAACAAGAAACACCAGGTTATCAATATAAAATGTCACCTAAACCAGATTGTGGTGAAGAATCATATGAAGGTCATGGCCGTTTACAAGATTATAAAATGCTAGTAACTGGTGGCGATTCTGGTATTGGACGTGCAGCAGCAATTGCTTATGCTAAAGAAGGCGCTGATGTAGTTCTTAACTACTTACCAAGTGAAGAACAAGATGCACAAGAAGTTAAAGAAGTCATCGAAAAAACTGGAAGAAAAGCAGTACTTATCCCTGGAGATGTGAGAAATGAGCAGTTTAACTATGATTTAGTAGAACAAGCTTATAATGAATTAGGTGGCTTAGACAACATTACTCTTGTTGCGGGTCATCAACAGTATCATGATGATATTCATGGATTTACAACTGAACAATTTGCTGAAACATTTGAAACAAATGTGTATCCAATTTTTTGGACTGCTCAAGCAGCAACTAAATATTTAAAACCAGGTGCTTCAATTACAACGACATCTTCAGTACAAGGGTATAAACCAGCTGCAATTTTACATGATTATGCCGCTTCTAAAGCAGCAATTATTTCATTAACAAAAAGTCTTTCTGAAGAATTTGGAGATAAAGGTATTAGAGTGAATAGTGTAGCGCCAGGACCATTTTGGTCACCTTTACAAATCAGTGGTGGACAACCTCAATCAGCAATACCAGAATTTGGCCAAGCTACTCCACTAGGCCGTGCAGGTCAACCTGTTGAATGTGTGGGACCATATGTATTATTTGCTTCAGAAGATGGTAGTTATTTAACTGGTCAAGTTCATAGCGTTACTGGTGGTATTCAAATCGACTAATTTAGTTAAACGTTAAGTATACTGGCGAGAGATTTTTAGAAATCTCTCGCTTTTTATTTTATAAAGGAGAATTAAAAATGAAAGGGATTAATCCAAATCAATTATCAGATATTCAAAATTATAAATTATTAAGTGGTTCAGTTATACCTAGACCTATTGCGTTTGTAACATCGGAAGATGAAAAAGGTAATTTAAACGGTGCACCATTTAGCTTTTTCAATGTAGTGAATAATAAGCCACCTATGATAGCAATTGCAGCACAAAGAAGTAATGGTAAGCGTAAAGATACTGCTATAAATATTGAAAAAACAAAAGAATTTGTTGTGCATATTACAGATGAATTCAATATTGAAGATATCAATGAGACGGCTGCACCTTTAAAATACGAAGACAATGAATTAGAACGCACATCATTGACTCTTATCAGTTCATCTATTATACAGACGCCTGCTGTGAAAGAAGCTAATATTCGTTTTGAATGTAAATTAGATCAAATGATTCAATTAGGTACTAAAAATGATGGTGCGGATTTAATTATAGGAGAAGTTGTTATGTATCATATAAATGAAGATGTCTATTTTGAGGATAGTAAAATTGATTTTAATCAGCTTAAACCCGTAGCACGTTTAGCGGGAAATAATTATTCTAAACTCGGAGACACATTTACAATTAAACGTCCAGAATCATAATAATATGAATTTTACATGTAATTGTATTGACGATGATATATGAATCTTGTACCTTTAAATATAAATTCAATTAGTATTAAGGAAAGTAGGTTAAATATGGAAGAAGGGAATAAAGGGCATGCATGGGCACTACTACCTCTTGTGCTATTTATTGCATTATTTTTAGGAATAGGAATCGCTACTGGAGATTTTAGTAATATGCCTTTAAATGTTGCGATAACGATTACTGTGATTGTAGCATTAATGATGAATAGAAAAGAAAAATTTTCAAAAAAGATTGAAATATTTACTCAAGGGGCAGGGCATTCAAATATTGTCCTAATGGTTTTCATCTTTATCTTAGCAGGTGCATTTTCAACTACTGCTGAAAAAATGGGTGGTGTCACGTCTACAGTTAATTTAGGACTATCACTCATACCACAAAATTTTATTATTGTAGGATTGTTTATAATTTGTATGTTTGTCTCTATCTCTATGGGAACCTCAGTTGGAACTATTGCAGCACTTGCACCTGTAGGATTTGGATTTTCTCAGGCAACTGATATTTCAGCTATGTTAGCGATGGGAACAGTAGTAGGCGGTGCGATGTTTGGTGATAATTTATCAATGATATCAGATACCACAATAGCAGCAGTACGTACTCAAAAAACAAAAATGAGCGATAAGTTTAAAGTTAATTTTTGGATTGTTTTACCAGGTGCAATTCTAACAATTATCATTTTATTTTTCTTAACAAATGGTGTACATATTGATCATTCTAAGCAATATGATTATAACTTAGTGAAAGTCATTCCTTATATTTTAGTGCTTGTTTTAGCCGTCATTGGTGTGAATGTTATCGTAGTTTTAATTAGTGGTACTATCCTTTCTGGAATCATTGGTCTTATTGATGGTTCTTTCAATTGGAAAGGTTTATTAACTGCTATATCAAAAGGAATTATTGGAATGGAAGATATTGCAATTATAGCTTTACTTATTGGTGGGCTTGTTGGTCTTATTCAACATAATGGCGGTGTAGAATGGTTGCTTAATTTTGTGAAATCGAAAGTGAAATCGAAACGTGGTGCTGAATTTGGTATCGCTAGTCTTGTGAGTGTAGCGGATATCGCTACAGCAAATAACACAATTTCAATTATTATGTCAGGACCATTGGCTAAAAATATTGCCGACGAGTATGAAGTAGATCCTCGTAAATCAGCAAGTCTTCTTGATATTTTTGCTGGATGTTTTCAAGGTCTGTTACCCTATAGCCCTCAACTTATTGCAGCAGCGGGTGTCGCTGGAATATCTCCTTTTAGTATGTTGCCATATTGTATTTATTCAATTTTATTAGGCATTTGTGGAATTCTAGCAATTGTATTTAGATTTCCACGTCTTAAGACGAAATAAATGATATATAACAAGTTAAAATCATCTAAATTTATATTTTTTTTAATTTCTGATAGTTGAAATTTTGGTAGTATTTATAAATGCGTTAAAATATAACTAAGAGTGAAAGTAGGTGAGATGAGTGGCAAAATATAATGTAGAAAATGAACAAGTTGAGATTCATATTGAGCGTTTATTTAAATATTCTCCAGAATTGGTTTATAGTGCTTGGACAGATATAAACTTATTAAAGCAATGGTTTATGACCTCCCAACGAACAAATAAATTATTTGATGCAGATATTCATGAAGGTGGACAATATCGAATAGTAGATGCTCGTAATGGTAAACAAAATGTAATTCAAGGTAAATATGAAGAATTAGTATCCGATGAATACATCAAAATGACTATTGGAATGCCAGAATTAAGCGATAGTCAAGATGTTATTGAAGTAGAATTTGAAGAGCGTGAATCAGGCGGTACGCAAATGTTCTTTTACTATCAATCTATAGTAGAAAAAGAACGTCGTTTAACGGCTTTAGAATATAAACATAAAAAGAAAGAATATCATGATTCTACTGCACATGGTTTAGAATTAATGTTTGATCGAATGAATGAAGTTTTAGATCAATATGTAGAGGACAATGATATGTTACTTTAATTAAAATGAAAAGACCTATTGAGTAAAAGTCAGTTATTACTTAATA
The DNA here is from genome assembly GCF_001835895.1 of Staphylococcus sp. HMSC034C12. Lineage (NCBI taxonomy): Bacteria > Bacillati > Bacillota > Bacilli > Caryophanales > Staphylococcaceae > Staphylococcus > Staphylococcus sp. HMSC034C12. Next base: position 43,606 of record NZ_KV826358.1, read on the forward strand.
GGTCTTTTTATTTATTGTAATTCACCGTTTTCTTTTCGCTCATTATATTTTCTTAGTAGCGTTTCAAAAAAGATATGATAATTAATAAAGCTAGAATAATCTATATCATTGTATAAATAAAATGTATGGCTAGAAACGTAAACATTATAATTTGCCTTTTGTGCTAATGTATTGTCTTTCATGGTTGTAACAGAAATAAAATAACGTTGGCGCAATTGAAGTAAATTAGTAATCTCAGTTAATTGGTGAGTTTCTCCAGATAAAGAAATCACAAAAAATAAGTCATCTTCATTAGAGTAGTTAAGTACCATTTTAATCTCATGTTCATCATGCAATACAATTACATTTTTATGCATAGTTAATAAGATACGTTGTGCTTCTTCAGCTACATTTTTCTGAGCTCGTCCAGTACCATATAAGTATACATTGGTAGCTTTATCAATTTTTTCAGTAATAAGGTTAAAATTTACCCTTTCTAGGTAAGTAAATGTTGTTTCAATTTCTTGTTTAAATTGTTTGATTGAATCGGTAGGAACTTCATGTAAAGATTGACTTTCAAATTTTAAATAAGATTTAAAATCACTATAGCCATCAAAGCCTAATTTACGTGTGAAACGATGAATAGTTGCGTTTGATGCATGTGTATATTGTGATAGTTCTTGTATTTTTAAAGTTTTACATTGTTCTATATGTGTATTAACAAAATGAGCTATATGAAGATCATTGTCATTTAATTTATCAAAGTTAGTATTAACTCTCTCATCTAATAACATATAAACACCTCAAGTTATAATATTGAAAATTTTTTCATCTATAGAAAATATAAACTGATTATACAAAAATATTTCAAAATGAGTCAATATCATTGTATATATGAAAGCGTTTACTATAATAGAATTAAGATATTAAGAAAGCGCTTAAAAAAGTGCAATATCATATGATTAACTATGATATTTAGATTTGGGGGTCAGCATATGAACGCAATAAAACGTTTTGGGAGCGCAATGATAGTTCCAGTATTAATGTTTGCATTCTTCGGGATTATATTGGGGTTTGCAACACTATTTAAAAACCCAACAATAATGGGTGGTTTGGCAGACAGTCACACATTTTGGTTTAAATTTTGGTCAGTCATTGAATCTGGTGGTTGGGTTATCTTTAATCACATGGAAATTGTATTTGTAGTAGGTTTACCAATTTCACTTGCTAAAAAAGCACCAGGTCACGCAGCATTAGCAGCTTTAATGGGTTACTTAATGTTTAATACATTTATCAATACCATTTTAACGCAATGGCCACATACGTTTGGTGCAAACTTACAAAAAGGTGTTGAAAATGTTACAGGTTTAAAAGCAATTGCAGGTATTCCAACATTAGATACTAATATTTTAGGTGGTATCATTATTTCAGCTATTGTAACTTGGATACATAATAGATATTACAGTAAGAAATTACCTGAAATGCTTGGTGTTTTCCAAGGTTTAACATTTGTAGTCACTATTTCATTCTTTGTTATGTTACCTGTAGCAGCCATTACATGTGTAGTGTGGCCAACGATTCAAAGCGGAATTGAATCATTACAACACTTCATTATTGCTTCTGGTTATATAGGCGTATGGTTATACCATTTCTTAGAACGTGTATTAATACCTACTGGACTTCACCATTTTGTTTATGCACCAATTGAAGTAGGTCCAGTTGTAGCAAAAGATGGTTTAAAAGCAGAATGGTTTAGACATTTAAATCAATTTGCCGAAAGTAGCAAACCATTAAAAGATCAATTCCATTATGGTTTCATGCTTCAAGGTAATGGTAAAGTATTTGGCGCAATTGGTATTGCTTTAGCAATGTATTCTACAACACCTAAAGAAAATCGTAAAAAAGTAGCTGCATTATTGATACCTGCTACATTAACTGCTGTTGTAGTTGGTATTACAGAACCATTAGAATTTACATTTTTATTTATTGCACCATTCTTATTTGTTATTCATGCATTATTAGCTGCAACAATGGATACAATCATGTATGGTTTTGGAGTAGTTGGTAATATGGGTGGAGGACTACTTGACTTTATTGCAACAAACTGGATTCCACTTGGACAAAATCACTGGATGACTTATGTAGCTCAAGTTATTATTGGTTTAATTTTCTCAGCAATTTACTTCTTTGTATTTAGATATCTTATTTTAAAATTTGATATTCCATTACCAGGACGTCGTGCTGAAGAAGAAGTGAAACTATTTTCTAAAAAAGATTATAAAGAGAAAAAAGGTGAAGATAGTACAGACACTTCAGGTTTTGAGCCTAGTAATGAATATGAAGAAAAAGCATATTATTATTTAGAAGGTTTAGGTGGAAAAGAAAATATTAAAGATGTGACAAATTGTACAACACGTTTACGCTTAACTGTTAATGACGAATCAAAAGTAGAAGATACTGCATATTTTACACATCAACAAATGTCACATGGACTTGTAAAAAGTGGTAAGAATGTACAAGTAGTTGTAGGGATGACCGTACCACAAGTACGAGAAGCATTTGAACACTTAGTATTTGATGAAAATGACAAAAAATAAGATACTAAAAGGGTCGAAACATTTTGTTTCGACCCTTTAACTATTCTAAGAAATACGTGCATTATGTAATGCGCGAGCTTTATATGTGGCTGATAAAATATCAATATTTCGACAAGCAATAAACTGAATGAGTTTCGAGAATATTTCTGGTTTACAACATACGCTAGCATAATTATTGTTTAATGTATAAGTTAAATCATATTGATTAGAGAAATATGTCATTATATCAATAACTTTATCTTTAATAAAAGCATCTTGTAATCCATCTATACATAAATTAAAGCGTTTAGAAGAAGAATAATATTGTCCAGAATCCAATAAGATGTGTGTATTTCTAGAAGAAAGAATTTGGTAAATAGAAATTTGGTAAAAACTTAAAAAACTAATGAAATAGGGTAATTGTTGTTTAGGCAAGCTGATTTCAAGGGCTGGAGTATTGTTATATTTAATAATGTTGTATTGAAATGATTCGCAAAATTGAACATTTCTGCAAATTTTCATTAATTGTCTTTTAGTCGATCTTGATTGCAAACCTACAATATTTAGAATGTAAGTTTCAAATTTATCTATCCACATGCAAGAACCTCCCAATTCTTAATAATATGTAGTCTTCATGTCATTATCATTCTTAAAATGAAACACGTCGTTCCCATATACAGTCTGATTGTATCACTCTTTATTATGATTATCACTACGACTTTTGAATGAATTTTAATTTAATATTTTTGTAATATATTCGTAACTCTATTTAAAAAAGAAAAAATAAAGACATACATATTTTAAATATTCTGAAAATTCATTGTTTTACTTTTTCTCCTGTGATACTCTTATTTCATTATTTAAAATAAGAGGGTGACATCATGTTAAGTAAAGTAAGTGAATTTGCAACTAAGACATTTTTATTATGGATGTTTATTGCTGCTATTATAGGTTTTATATTTCCAACTCAACTAGCGACGATGGGTCAATTCGTCCCATGGCTATTAGGAATTGTGATGTTAGGCATGGGAATGACAATTAAACCTAGTGACTTTAAATTAGTTTTTAAAGAGCCGAGGTCTGTTATTATCGGAGTGATCTTACAATTCACTATTATGCCTACCTTGGCCTATACTATTGCTAAAATATTTAATTTACCAGCTGAGTTAGCAATTGGAGTGATTTTAGTTGGATGTTGTCCTGGCGGAACATCAAGTAATGTCATGAGTTATCTAGCTAATGCTAATGTCGCGTTATCTGTAGCGATTACAAGTGTATCTACTTTATTAGCACCATTTGTAACACCGGCTTTAATTTATTTATTTGCTCATGAGTGGTTACATGTATCATTTTTAAGTATGTTATGGTCGGTCATTCAAGTTGTTTTATTACCAATAATCATAGGATTCCTTTTACAACTTGCTTCCAAAAAAGTAACTCGGGAAGCTACTAAAATTTTACCAATTATTTCTGTAGTAGCGATTTCATTGATTTTAGCGGCTGTTGTTGGAGGGAGTAAATCACAAATTCTTAAAACTGGATTCCTTATTTTTATTGTAGTCATTTTACATAATGTAGTGGGCTATTTATTAGGTTATGTTTTAGCGCATGTATTCAAACTTGATAGAAGAGACAAAAAGGCCGTTTCTATTGAAGTTGGAATGCAAAATTCAGGTTTAGCTGTGTCTTTGGCAACTGTACATTTTAGTCCACTAGCAGCAGTGCCAGGAGCTGTATTCAGTTTTGTTCATAATATTTCTGGACCTATTCTTGCCAAATATTGGTCTAAACGTTAATGTAATATGTTAAACTTACCTATAATATTAAGTTTAAAGGAGAAATATCATGTATAAAGCAATAGTATTCGATTTTGATGGTACAATTGTCGATACTGAACAACATTTATTTAATATTATTAATAAGCATTTAATTAGTCATAAAGCAACACCAATTACACTCGATTTTTACCGTGAAAATATTGGTGGAGAAGCAAAGGATTTACACGAATATTTGGAACAGACGATTGGAAAAGATAATAAAGAAATTATTTATAAAGAACACCATCAAACAAGTAATCAATTAGAAATTAATCCTACGATTAAACAATTAATGAAATACTTGAAGCAACGTCATATTCCTATGGCAATTGCGACAAGTAGTTATAAAAAGGATATTTTTCCAGTATTTAAGAGTTTAGGTTTAGATGAATATATAAATATTATTGTTGGGAGAGAAAGTGTAGAATATGTAAAACCAGATCCAGAACTTTATTTGACTGCGGTTCAGCAGCTTAATTATTCTCCAACTCATTGTTTAGCTATTGAAGACTCTGTAAATGGTGCTACAGCTGCTTTTCGCGCTGGATTAGATGTTATAGTAAATACAAATGATATGACTCAAAAACAAGATTTCTCAACTATTCCATATATTGGTAAAGATTTAAATGGCGAAGAAATTATAAATCGTTTTTTTGAAAAGGGTCATGTGTGAATGACATGTCGTGGCAATTAATCATCTTCTTTTTAGCTGGACCCATTATTATCGGAATAGGAAATCTTGTTTTAGGTCCAATATTTAATAAACGTATTCCTTTTAGAGTTCGTATACGTTCATTCATGATAGGATCAATGATATATCTTATACTTGCTTTTATAGCGTATTTCTTTTTGTTACAAGGCAAATTATAAAGTGATTGACCAATATAAGAATAAAAAAGGAACCTTTTTCTAAGGTTCCTTTTTTATTAAATAATTATTTTTAGAATAATTGTAAAGACTAATAAAACAATTAAAATCGCATCAATACCTACCATTACGGTAAATCTAGTGCTTTTAGATCCTTGAGATTTAGCTTGTTTCATTGCATTATAATTTGGTATGAGACTTAAAAATAATAAAACAATAATTAATATTATACCAATAGTGACTGACATATATATTTATTCTCCTTTTCTTTTTTCAATCCATTCCCATATAAATCCCGCAATAATACCTACACAGATTCCTGTTAAAACACCGAACTTTGGAGAAGATAATAATGTTCCTATAATTAAAAAGATTATAACAGCGATAGATAAAGTAATACTAAATTTTATTTTACGTTGATCAGAATTAAAGATTGAAAATACAATTAAGTATAGTAAGAAAAATACTAAAGTTGCTAAAAGCGTTCGTAGTATAAGCAAACTTACCATGTGTTGTTGTTCACTAAAAAAGTTCAGTAAAAAGAACACAATAGCAAAAATAATAGATACCTTCATATCCTTTTTTAATACATGCTGCATAAGGTTAAACTCCTTTAAGTCTATATAAGCAGTATAGCATACTGCTAAAGTATCAATTAAATATATTAATTTAGTAATATGATTCTCAACTAAAAATAACCCAATAACACAAATATTAAATTATTCATTTTTGCAAAAAAGTAAAAAAATCTGATTAAATTGACGAGAGCGCTTTCGACAGAATTTAAAAAATATATTTTATTTTCTGAAAATTATAGTATAATAACTTCAATAAGGTAAAGGATATGTCGACTAAGAAAACGTAATAAATATTTTCTAAAGGTTAAAAGTATCGCACCTTAGTCCAAATAGAGATGGGGTATTTTTATGGATAATAATGAATTACATAGGGGACTGAGTGCACGTCAAATTAGAATGATTGCGCTGGGTGGGACAATCGGTGTAGGTTTATTTATGGGGGCAACAAGTACAATTAAATGGACTGGACCATCAGTTATTTTTGCGTATTTAATCGCAGGGATATTCTTATTTTTAATAATGAGAGCAATGGGAGAAATGATTTATTTAAATCCAACAACAGGTTCATTTGCAACATTTGCTAGTGAATACATACATCCAGCTGCTGGCTATATGACAGCGTGGAGTAATATATTCCAATGGATTGTCGTTGGGATGAGTGAAGTCATTGCCGTAGGTGAGTATATGAATTATTGGTTCCCTCATTTACCACAATGGATACCAGGCGTGATTGCAGTAGTATTATTATTAATAGCAAACTTAGCTTCAGTTAAAGCGTTTGGAGAATTTGAGTTTTGGTTTGCAATGATAAAAGTGGTAACAATTGTATTAATGATTATTGCTGGATTAGGATTGATTTTCTTTGGAATTGGTAATGGAGGACACCCTATCGGTATTTCTAACTTATGGAAACATGGTGGATTTATGCCAAATGGATTAGTTGGTTTCTTCTTTGCACTTTCAATCGTTATTGGTTCTTATCAAGGGGTTGAGCTAATTGGTATTACTGCAGGTGAAACAAAGAATCCTCAAAAGAATATTAAAAGTGCTGTAAATGGTGTTATATGGCGTATATTAATTTTTTACATAGGTGCTATTTTTGTTATTGTTTCAATATACCCTTGGAATCAATTAGAAAGTATTGGTAGTCCTTTTGTAGCTACATTCTCTAAAATTGGTATTACATTTGCCGCAGGTTTAATCAACTTTGTTGTATTAACTGCTGCATTATCAGGATGTAACTCTGGTATTTTTAGTGCAAGTCGTATGATATATACACTTGCTCAAAAAGGGCAAATGCCTAAAATCTTTACACGTGTAATGAAAAATGGTGTGCCATTTTATCCTGTATTAACTATTGCAATTGGTATTTTAATTGGAGCATTATTAAATGTTATTTTACCTTTATTTATAAAAGGCGCTGATAGTATTTTCGTGTATGTTTATAGTGCATCTATTTTACCAGGTATGATTCCATGGTTTATGATTTTAATCAGTCATATTCGTTTCAGAAAATTACATCCAGAACAGGTTGAAAATCATCCATTTAAAATGCCAGGAGGCACAATTTCTAGTGTTATGACAATTATCTTTTTACTCATTGTTTTAATTGGTATGTTATTTAATAAAGACACAGTTATTTCAGTGGTTATAGGTATTATTGTCTTAGCAGGGGTTACAGTGTATTACTTTATTCGCGGTCATCACAAAAATGATGCTATAAAAAGAGTAAAATAACGATAAAAATATATAATAAAAAATCTGAGACGTGCATAAACGTCTCAGATTTTTTAACGTTTGGATAGTAAATCCCTAAATTAAACATAGACTAATATCAAGTTTTTTTAATTGTAGACCGAGACCCCAACATAAAGTCATTCAAAAAGAACGTCGACGCCCAACATAAGTTGGGAATGAAGTGGAACAATGAGTTTTATCCCACTCCTTTTTTATTAATGTTTAAATTCAATTTTTGATAAATACTTGTGGTAATTATCTAATGAAATCTTTGACTGTGTCATATAGTCTAAAGAAGCGTGATAATTACGTGCTATAAAGCGGTAAAATATAATATCAATCGTATATAATTGTGCAAATAATGCAGTTGTCGCACTCATACACAGTTCGTTTTTATAATCTTCATTATACGTTAAAACTAAATCAGAATCTTTTGCAATTGAATTATTGTTAGAACTTGTAATTGTAATCATTGAAAGGTTAAAATCTTTAACGACTTTTACCATTGCTTGTAGTTCGCTCTGTTCACCACTATGGGTAATAAAAACGACACAATCATTTTTATTATGTGTAGACAACATTGTAGTTAGTAAATGTGTATCTTGAACTAATTGAATATTGAGACCAATACGGGATAATTTCTGATAAAATTCAAGCGCACACACGTATGAACTCCCATAACCATATAGAAAAATGGTATGTGCCTGTTTAAATGTTTCGCAAATAGCGTCAATAGTTTGGTGATCTATAAAATGATTACTTTGTTTTAACGACGCTTTAGTTTGAAAATATAATTTTTGTTTTAAGCTTTCTACTGATTCATTTTCTACTAACTTGATATTATACGGTGTGACTTGTTTAGGAAACCATTGCTTAATTTCATCGCGTATAGCTTTAAAATTTTGATTAATTAATTTTTGACTATAACGATTCATAGTAGACACACTAATATTAAGCTCATCTGCAATCGCTTCATTAGACATTGAAACTAATTTATGTGGAGAATTTAATATGAAACGTGAAAGTTTCTGTTCACTTTTAGAAGACGAAGCGTAGACTTCATCTATCCTACTTAAAATATTTGTCATCCAATCACCTAATTTATTAAAAGTTTTTCTTTCATCATAAATAGATAGATGAAAATGAAAACATCTCTATCTAGGCATGTGAATACATCATATATTACATCTAAATTCCCACAAATATCGATAAATAACTGTAAAGTGATTAAGTTAAGTAAAGGTTTACGTAACAGGATTACCGAAATAATGTGATATTCTCCCACCAATATGACATTATTTCGTGAATTAAAAAACAGTATGCAGTTTTTACTTAATATTAATCAAGCATTATTATACATACTATAAATTACAATGACAATTTACCTACTAAACTTATCGAAAAAATAAGGTTATTGATAATTATTAATTTGATTATAAACTTTATAAATATGATTTTGACGTTCTTGCAAATCGACGATTAAATTTCCATTTTTAAAATTTTGAAGAGGGATTTGTTTTAAATGAGTCATCAATTCATTGTATTGTTCGAAGCAATACGTTTGTGAATCAGAACAATGAGATGAAATACTATTTATTTGATTATGTTTAAAATGCGCACGACAATGATTAATAAAATTATTGTAATCTTTAATTCCCAAAGATAAATGTGCTATGTCCATAAAATAATAATATTTAGCTTTTTCTAGTAAAATTAATAATTGAATTAAAATGTGTTGATCGTATATTAAGGTTTTATAATGCATGGTATACTCATCCTTTAAAAGAGGGTGTTAAGGATATTTGGTATGTAAGCATTTAGTATTTGAGAATACACGAAAATTTCTTCAATACTCACTTTATTCATTGTTTTTAGGTTGTAGAAATTCCTTATAGTTATGAATAGTAATATCGTATGTTTGAATTTTTTTTTCAAATGAATAAGAAATATCAACAATATTTAATATTGATAATTCACGAGTTCTACCGAATCCAATTTCATAAACAATAGCAAACCATTGACCGTTACGGCACAGTAAGCCGATGAATATCACATTTTCTGCAGTAATTTCATTATTTTCTGAAAAGTCAACAAGCATAACATGTCTTTCGTTACTATAAATTAAAATATCTGAAAACAAATGTGGTAATGTTAGAGAATGTGTATCTTCTAATTTAATATTATTGGAGATATGTTTCAGTATTTTTAGCATTTGTGTATTAGGTGTTTTTAAACATTGGTTCATAATTGAATGAATGTCTTGAGTGTAAGGTAATGTAGAGTGAGATTGACTTTCTTGCAAAGTTAAAAATAGTGCAATAAGTTCGGATTCATTTAATTTAAGATGAAAATAATGATCAGTATTTTGAATTTCATATCCACCGCGTTTTCCTTTATGAGCGTATATATGAACTCCTTTAGATTCTAAATCATCAATATCTCTAGTAATTGTACGAGTAGAGACATTAAATTGTTTTGCTAAATCAGACGCATTGATTTTATGTCCTTGTTGAATTAATGAAATAATTTGATTTTGTCTTTCCATTTTATTCAATATACTCACCACCTATGAACATTACATATTACATTAATTATAACATAAGACTGAGATTCAAGACATTTTTAGTAATAAGTTGATTGGAAGTGTAATAATAAACTATTTTTATTTAGAAAACGCTTACAATTATTAGGTGATTATGCTAATATAGTATTTGTAACAGGGTAGAACGATTTCAAACAAAGGGGTAGGGGCTGTATAACAGATAGCTCAAGGTGAATCGTTCGGGTTACATCGAAACATCTTCAATATTTATTACTTACTTTCCTTTCTATTTTGTCGGCTAGCAAATGACTAGCCGATTTTTTATTTTAAAAAAATAATATGTTATATGATAAGATGAATAAAAACGTTGAGGTGACATCATGCAAAAACAACAACTTCAATTTATAGATAAACATATTACGGATTGGTTCCAACATTTAGATGATATTATTCCTAATTTAATTAAAAACATGGTTACAGAAACAAAAGAAAATCGATTCGATTTAGTTACAAATGTAGATAAACAAATACAAAATGATTTCGAGGCCTATCTGGAAAAGTATTTTCCTACACATCAGTTATTAGCTGAAGAAAAAAATAATGAGGGTATTGAACCCTATCAGGGACACCTTTGGATTATGGACCCTATTGATGGAACAGCCAATTTAGTGAAACAACAAGAAGATTATTGTATTATTTTAGCTTACTTTGAAAATGGACAACCTAAATTATCTTATATTTATGACTACGCTCATAAAATAATATATAAAGCAATTGAAGGTAAGGGTGCCTTCATGAATAATGTCAAACTTGAGTCTCCAGAAGTATTATCGCTTAAAGATACTATTGTTTCATTTGGTTCAGAATACGTGAATGAAAAATTAAGTAAAGCTCTGTATCAATCGTCTTTTAGTGTGAGATATATAGGAGCTTGCGGATTAGATTCAGTGCGAGTGATAAAAGGACAATTTGGAGCACATTTTAATACTAATCCTAAACCTTGGGATATTGCAGCACAGTTTTTATTCGCTAGAGAATTAGGATTAGTGATGACACAGATGGATGGACAACATCTTGATTTCGCTAAAGGTGGCCCTTTTATTATTAGTAATAAAGGCTGCTACGAGGAGATATTAGCTATTATTAATGATAACCACTAATTCTTCTATTTTTAGTTATTTAATATATTTCCTACTAAAGTTGTATAGTAAATTAAATCATTTAATATATAATAATGGAGATATATTTTAATATAAGTAGAATAGGAGGAGGAAGATGCAACGTCTTGATAGAAAAAAACGTTCCTCTAGTAAAATAATCAAATGGATTATTAGTATACTTGTTATGTTAGCTGTCGTTACTGTAGCTGTTATCGCAGCAACGATATTGATAACAGGTAATAAAATTCATAACCCGCTTCATCGTCAACAATCTGAATTGCGTTCTCATAATGTTAATTTAAGAAATGGAGATCCATTTACAATTGCCTTATTTGGTGTTGACTCTAATGCACAACGTAAAAGCACAAATGATGGTGAACGTAGTGATACAATAATGATTTTATCAGTGAATCCAAAGAAAAAAACGACTGAGCTTGTAAGTATTCCACGTGATACTCAAGCAGAAATCGTAGGAAGAGGTACAACTGAAAAAATTAATCATGCTTACGCTTATGGGGGGCCTACCATGGCTGTTAAATCATTAGAAAAACTAATGAATGTGCCAATAGACCACTACGCTACTATTGATATGGATGGATTACACAACATGATTGATTCGGTAGGCGGTGTTAACATAGTAAGTAATGATACATTTACAGTTCAAGGTACAACATTTACTAAAGGGCAATCTACTCATGTTGATGGAGATACAGCCATGGCATTTATTAGAAGTCGTAAAGAAACAGGTGCAGGTGGTGACTTTGGACGTCAAGAACGTCAACAACTAGTTTTACAAGCTATGGCAAATAAAATGGTTAGTTCTTCAGCGATTACACATTTGCCATCATTAATTACTCAAATTCAAAAGAACGTCACAACTGATTTAACATTAGGGGATTTAAATGAAATTAGAAGTCATTATAAAGAGGCTAATGATACAGTTAATCGTCATCAGCTAGAAGGGACAGGTAGTATTCAAAATGATGGATTATGGTATTTTATTCCTAATGAAAGTTCAAAAGTGCAAATGACAGAGGTATTAAATAATAATTTGAAAAAATAAAAAAATATATAGCAATTAAAAAATCTGAGACTAATTTATATGTCTCAGATTTTTTATTTAAAGATATAAAAATTTAAAAGTATATTCTTTATTTAAAAGAATAAAGAAAGGTCAATAGATATGATTGAAAGCCTTAACATTATATGATTTTAGTTATACAATAATATTAATTCTGTATTGAATATGGGGAAATAATACAGAATCTTAACGAAATTGGTTGTTTATGGAATATAAATATAAGGTGGGGAAAGCAATGCAAGAACATTTAGTTTTAACCCTAGATGATGTGGATTACCTTGTAGAACCTGGAACAAATTTACTTGAATTTATTAAATCTCGTGATACTTTCGTTCCTTCAATTTGCTATAACGAATCCATGGGTCCAATTCAAACCTGTGATACTTGCATGGTTGAAATTGATGGTAAAGTTGAACGAGCGTGTAGTACAGTAGTTGACCGTCCGATGTCAGTCAATACTCAAAATAAACGAGTGAAAGCTAGCCAAAAAGAAGCATTAGATAGAATTTTAGAAAAACATATGCTGTATTGTACAGTATGTGATTATAATAACGGTGATTGTGAGATTCACAATGCAATGGATGCATGGGGATTACAAGAACAATCATATGAATATAAAACAAAGCCTTATGAGAAAGATTATGGTCCTTTCTATCGTTATGACCCAGACCAATGTATCCTATGTGGTAGATGTGTAGAAGCATGTCAAGATGTGGAAGTTAACGAAACACTTTCTATAGATTGGGATCGTGAGCACCCACGTGTGATTTGGGATAATGATGTTCCAATAAATGAATCGTCTTGTGTATCATGTGGTCAATGTGCGACAGTGTGTCCATGTAATGCAATGATGGAAGTCAATATGGAGGGCAATGCAGGATATTTAACTGATACAGAACCGGGTTCATTAGCAGCTATGATTGATTTAACTAAAAAAGCTGAACCAGGTGATGGATTGTTATTTGCTGTGTCGGATTCTGAAGCAGAGATGCGTAAAGAAAGAATTAACAAAACTAAAACAGTATGTACATATTGTGGTGTAGGATGTTCATTTGATGTATGGACAAAAGATAGAGAAATCTTAAAAGTTCAACCATCACACGACTCTCCAGCAAATAAAATCTCTACTTGTGTAAAAGGCAAATTCTCGTGGGGACACATTAATTCGGATCAACGTTTAACTAAACCTTTAGTACGTAAAAATGGTGAATTTCATGAGGTTGAATGGGAAGAAGCCCTCGATGTTATAGAAAAGAACTTTAAGCGCATTAAAAATGAATATGGTGGCGATCACCTAGCATTTATCGCCTCTTCAAAAGGTACAAACGAAGAGTCATACTTAATGCAAAAACTTTCTCGCCAAGTATTTGGTTCAAATAATATTGATAATTGTTCGAGATATTGTCAAGCACCTGCTACAAAAGGATTATTTAGAACGGTAGGACATGGCGGGGACTCAGGTTCTATTGATGACTTGGAAAAAGCAGCTATGACGGTACTTATTGGTACAAATACAGCAGAAGCACATCCAGTTATTGCTTCAAGAATTAAACGTGCACAGAAATTGTTTGGACAAAGAATGCATGTCTTTGATATTCGTAAACATGAAATGGCTGAACGTGCAGATGAATTTTATCAACCTAAACCTGGTACGGACTTAGTATGGTTGAGCGCTGTGACAAAATATATTATCGATCATCATTTACATGATATTGAATTTATTAAAGAGTGGGTTGACAATTTTGATGAGTATTATGAGTCATTAACTCCATTTTCATTAGAATATACTGAAGAGGTTACAGGAATTTCAAAAGCGCGATTAATTAGTTTTGCGGAAGAATGCGCAAAAGCAGAATCTGTAGCTATTTGTTGGGCAATGGGTGTCACACAACAAGATATTGGTAGTGATACAAGTACAGCAATTTCAAATCTTCTTCTTGTAACAGGTAACTATAGAAGACCTGGCACAGGGGCTTATCCATTACGTGGCCACAATAATGTTCAAGGTGCAAGTGATATGGGAAGTATGCCGGACCAATTTCCAGGTTATCAAATGATACACAATGATGAAATTAGATCGAAATTTGAGAAAGAGTATGGTGTTACATTGAACCCAACGCCTGGTCGAGATAATCATCAAATGATGGATGGTATTCATGAAGGACAAATTCATTCACTATATTTGTATGGTGAAGATACTGGAATTGTAGATTCAAATATTAACTATGTACAATCTGCATTAGAAAAAGTTGAATTTTTGGTAGTTCAAGATGAATTTTTAACATTTACAGCAACGTATGCAGATGTTGTGTTACCAGCTAGTCCTTCATTAGAAAAAGATGGCACATATACAAATACAGAGCGTAGAATCCAACGTATTAATCAAGCACTATCACCTTTAGGTGACTCAAAACCTGACTGGGTAATTTTCCAATTGATTGCTAAAAGAATGGGCTTTGATTGGAATTATAGTCATCCTTCAGAAATCATGGACGAAATTGCACGCTTAACACCGTCTTATTCAGGTGTTAGCTATGAAAGATTAGAAGGTTTTAACAGTTTACAATGGCCTGTAGCACCAGATGGTACAGATCAACCTACATTATATCTTGATGGCTTTAATTTCGATAATAAACGTGCAAAATTATTTGAATTAACATTTGATAATTTCTTTAAAGAAGATGAAGTATATGATTTACATGTAAATAATGGTCGCGTACTAGAACATTTCCATGAAGGAAATATGACATATCAAACAGAAATGATTAAATATAAAATGCCTCACGCATTTGTAGAAATTTCACCTGAATTAGCCAAAGATCGCGATATCCATGAGGGTGCAGAAGTAAAACTTATTTCTGATACAGGAGAAGCTACTTTAGTTGCTACAATTACTGATAGAGTTAAAGGAAAAGAAATATATATTCCTTTAAATAATGATGCTATGAGTAATGGCGATATAGGTGCTATAAATAAATTAACTAATAGTGACGTGGATTATGCTACACACACACCATCTTATAAACGTACACATTGTCGTTTAGAGGTTATAACTAGAAAAGGTAAATCTCCTTTAAATCCAACGAATTTCCGTGTAGATAAACATCGTCATCCGCAATATAGTGTCCAAGTTCAGAAAAAATGGAAACGTAAGGATTATATTTTCCCAGGAAATGTGGTGGATTAATATGGCTGAAAGAATAACTAAAATTAATCGTCTTGAAAAATCAAAAGAACAACTTAAGTTGGAAAGTTTGAATGAAGTTACAAATGCAATTGTTGAAAATAAGGATAGTATTTTAAAAGCTATTCGTATTATTAAAAATTTAGATGATGCAAAACTCTTAGATGCTATTAACGGTGGTATTAAAGGTCGTCAAGTTATTATAAATAAATTCGCTACGGAATTAAATAAAGATATGTATACTGGACTCATTACAAATTTAGCTCCAATGGTATTTATGCTTGGGAATTTAGAAGTTAAAGAACTAAGTCAATTTTTAAATAAACTTAATAGTGGCTTACAAGTAGCTAATCAAGCAAGTCCAAATGCCAAAACGACAATACGAAGCTTAATGAGTGTATTAAAAGATGATGATATGAATCGTAGCTTAACGTACATGATAAATTTACTTAAAGGTATGTCTAGAGAATAAATTGAATATATACGACTCCTTAATATAAGAACGAAATGACTTATGTTGAGGAGTTTTTTTAGAAATGAATTTGTAAAATATAGTATACATCTATTATGATAAAGTAGAGTGTATAAATTAAAGTGTAAGGAGAGAGGACTTATTCATCCAAATATTATTAAAATAATGACTATTATTTCTAATATTTTTGTTGTATTAGGAATTATATTTTTAATTATGATGAAATTAATGTTAGCGATAGCAATGTTTGCCGTTTCATTGGCAATTAGTCTTGTTATTTTTAATGTATTATTTCGAGATCGTACGGGCATGAAAATTATTATTAATATTTCGTTTGCCATCGTCGTTATTGCTATTATAGTTGCATACAGTATGTTATCTAAATAAGACAATTAGAGGAATTTCAATTTATGAAATATAGAAATAGTAATCAGTTACGTTTATCTATTATACTTTTTATTATTGTTCTCATCATATTGATTGTATTACTTTGTATCAATCATAAGGATATACTACGTAATGATCGAAGATACAGTTTTCAAGAGGCCCTTCAAAAGCAAACCCAATCGAACCAATTAAATACCATTGATAAAAATAATCAGTTTGTTCTAGTGAATAATAATGAAGTGAAAAGAGCAATGAGTATTTCTAAAAAAGATAATGATTTAAAATATATGGATCTATCTAAAACGGTTCCAATGAATGAAGATGAGGTAAAACATATACTTAAAAATAAAGGTATTTTAACAGATCAGGCTCAAACATTTTTAAAAGCCCAAGATAAGTATCAAGTGAATATTATATATTTAATGAATCATGCAATCATAGAAACAGCAAATGGTCAATCCGAACTGGCTAATGGTATTAAAGAGAATAATCATAAATACTATAATTTTTTTGGAATTGGTGCATTTGATCAAGATGCCATTGCTACTGGTCATAGTTATGCTAAAGAACATAATTGGACAACACCAAGTAAAGCAATTATGGGCGGTGCAGCTTTTATTCGTCATCAATATTTTGAAAACGAACAAATTACGCTTTATCAAATGAGATGGAATCCTAAAAATCCAGGGTCTCATCAATATGCGATTGATATTGAGTGGGCAGATAAAATTGCAGATAATATGAAAAAAGATTATGAACGTTTGGGTATAAAAAAAGATAAGATACGTAGGAATTACTATATATCTAATAAATAGAGATATTGAGGTGTAATAGAATGAAAGTTGCAGTGATAGGTGCTGGTATCGGAGGTTTAACGGTTGCAGCACTTTTACAAGAACAAGGGCATGATGTCAAAGTCTTTGAGAGAAAGACTGATATTAAAGAAGTAGGTGCAGGTATTGGTATCGGTGATAACGTTTTAAAAAAACTCGGTAATCATGATTTAGCTAAAGGTATCAAAAATGCCGGACAAAATTTAAAATCATTAAATATCTATAGCGATAAAGGTGATTTGCTTACATCTGCTAAGTTGAAAGAGGGAACATTAAATGTGACATTATCTCGTCAGTCATTAATAGAGTTAATATCTTCATATGTAAAACCTAATACTGTATTTACTGATTATGAAGTGACTAAAGTGGATGTTCAATCTGAACTGCCAATGCTTCATTTCTCAAAACATGCAAGTCAGACGTTTGATTTATGTATTGGAGCGGATGGTATTCATTCAATCGTTAGAAAAGCATTATTCCCAGACTCTAAAGTGATTTATCAAGGTTATACATGCTTTAGAGGAATGATAGATGAAGCGGACATAATGAATCAATATACAGCAGATGAATATTGGGGAAGACGTGGACGCGTGGGCATTGTGCCTCTAATTAATAATCAAGCCTATTGGTTTATTACAATTAATGCAAATGAAAAAGATCCTAAATATGTATCATTTGAAAAACCACATTTGCAGGCTTATTTTAATCATTATCCTAATCAAGTGAGGGCATTGTTAGATAAACAAAGTGAAACAGGTATTATTAAAAACGATTTATATGATTTAAAACCTTTAACTTCATTTGTACATCGTCGTACAGTCTTATTAGGAGATGCTGCCCATGCAATGACGCCAAACATGGGTCAGGGCGCAGGACAAGCAATGGAAGATGCTATCGTTTTAGCTAATTGTATCGCTTCTTATGACTTAGAAAAAGCATTACAGCGATATAATAAATTACGTGTAAAACATACTAAAAAAGTAATAAAACGTTCTCGAAAAGTCGGAAATATCGCTCAAAAAGATAATAAACTAGTTGTTGCATTGCGCAATGCTATCATGAAACGTATGCCAAAACGATTTTTTAGTGGTCAAACTAAATTTTTATATAAAACAAAAGACAAATAAGGAGTTATCATAGAATTCACTATGGATTCTATGATAACTCCTTATTTTATTTAACCTTATTTTTTATTAACAACAAATTGCGGTTCTTCACCATTCAATTTTTTAATTGTATCATTAGCTACAATTTTAGACATCATTTCACGAGCTTCGAACGTAGCATTACCAATGTGTGGCGTAATGACTACGTTATCTAAAGATTTCAAGCCTTCAGTAATATCTGGCTCAAATTCATACACATCGAGAGCTGCACCTTCAATATCTTTATGCTTCAATGCATCAACAAGTGCTTGTTCATTAACGATTGGTCCACGCCCTGCATTGACTAAATAAGCAGTAGATTTCATTTTTTTAAATTGTTCTGAATCAATCATGTGGTGTATATCTGGATTGTAAGCAGCATTGATTGTAATAAAATCAGAGTGTTCTAATAATGTATCTAAATCAACGTATTTAGCACCAATTTCACGTTCTTTTTCCTTTTTTTGGTGAGGACCTGTATAAAGGATATCCATATCAAATCCTTTTGCACGTTTAGCTACTGCACTACCAATTTCTCCAAATCCGATAATACCAAGTGTTTTGCCTGAGACTTCACGGCCTCTAAAGAATAATGGCGCCCAACCATCAAATCCTTTTGTACGAGAAAGTTTGTCACCTTCAACAATACGACGAGCAATTGCTAATACTAAGCCGAATGTTAATTCAGCAGTTGCAGCTGTAGATGCTTTTGGTGTATTTGTAACATCAATGTTTTTTTCACGTGCATAATCTACATCTACATTATTAAATCCAGCGCCATAATTGGCAATAATTTTAAGATTTTCACCACTGTCAATTACTTCTTTATCTACATTAGTGGATAAAATACTAATTAAAGCAGAAGCATCTTTGACACCTTTTTTTAATGTTTCTTTATCGATGATACCTTCACCTTCATACATGTCTACTTCAAAATGTTCTTTGAGTAGATTTAAACCAGCTTCTGGAATTTTACCAGCTATATATACTTTTTCCATCCATCTCACTCCTTTGTATTCTTTCAAATTAAGTATAATGGAAGAAAGATAGGGACACAAAGAATTTATATGAATAAAGTTACTGTATTATTTTTAAAGCAATTACGGATATTAAGATTAAACCAATACAAAATATACGAATAAATTTTTTTGATTCATTATAGAAAATCATACCTACAATGGTACCTCCAGCAGTCCCGATCCCTGTCCATATTGCATAGGCAGTTCCCATCGAAATCGTCTGCATAGATAGTTTTAAAGTACTAAAACTAAATATAAAAGTAAGCGCACCTAGTAGAATATATATTTTTTTATGTGTACGATTCAGTTCATTTAAGAAAACAACACCTAAAATCTCAAAGCATCCTGCAACTAAAAGGTATAACCACGCCATTTTATAGACCTCCTTCAGATTGGTCATCAGTAGAAAGCTTTAATCCGATAATACCTATAATTAATAAAATAATAAATAATAATTTCATAAGTGAAATGACGTGATTAATAAATAACATATCAACGATAACTGTTCCTGCAGCGCCTATACCAACAAAGACCGCATAAACAGTACCTACTGGAAGTTGTTTTGTCGCAGAAAGCATTAAATAAAAACTTAAAGCAATAAATAATAAAGTGATGAGCCAAGTAAACGTATTATGAGCGTAATTTAAACACGTAACCCAAACAACTTCTATCAATCCAGATAAAATGACCTTTAACCATTGCATTATATCCATTACTCCTTATAATATTTTTGATAAGTAAAAATATTTTCTCAAACAATTATGAGTTATGCAATTTTAGAAAATAAAAAAGTGAGAAAGAATTCATTATGAATTCATTTTCTCACTTTTAAATTAATGAAAATATAATCTTAAAGGTTATCTTAAACGGTAATATATTTATATTCAAGTTATATCAATCTTAGATATTTACGATAAATGAATATAATTATAAGCACTTACTTCGCTTGCTGAAATTGTACGTGTATCAGTCACGTATGCGCCACCTGTGTAATTCATTTCTGAAATTGTAATTGATCCATCACTATTTACACTTTCTACATAAGCCACATGTCCTAAACTTCCTGCTGTCAGTGTTGATAATGTAATTCATTTTTTCATAAATAAAGTCCTCCCAAATACTATTCAACAATAGGATAATTTTAGCGATATGTTGAATATGTTTTAACATTAACTTGTCGCTATTAACGATAAGTCATACTTTATCAGATAAAAACATGTAGTAGGGCATTGTTACTTTACCGTAAATAAAATTCAAAATTCTTGCACAACTATGTAATAAAAATCTGTTTAATATTTCTTGCAAACTGCACGTTTGCTATACATTTTCTAATTTTTTGAAAATATTAATAGAATTTATATTACAGCACCTTGTAATAAACTTATTTTATATAAAGATATATACATAAAGGATAAGCGGTTACATTTATGGAGATTTATGTGATATCATACTACTAATAGTGTTTGTAAAAATTTAAATTAGGCTATAGAATAAAATAATACTATTTTGAAGATGCAGTATTTATATCTGCATCTTTATTTATTGATAATAATTTTTTTAGATGACTATTAAAAATTCTAAATAGAGAAATGAGGAATGATAACTATGAAAATTGCAATAGTAGGATCAGGAAATGGTGCGGTTACAGCTGCAGTAGATATGGTCAATCAAGGACATGAAGTCAAATTATATTGTCGAAATTCATCAATTCACAAATTTGATAGAGCGTTAGAAAAAGGTGGATTTGATTTTAATAATGAAGGTCATGAAACGTTTGTACCTTTTACAAATATTAGTGATGATATTGAATATGTATTAAAAGATGCAGAAGTGATACAAGTAGTGATTCCTTCATCTTACATTGAATATTATGCAAAAGTGATGTCTCATTATATAACGGCGGAACAAATTATTTTCTTTAATATCGCAGCAGCTATGGGATCAATTCGATTTATGAATGTATTAGAAGAACGTCATATTAATATTCAACCTAAATATGCAGAAGCTAATACCCTTACTTACGGAACACGTGTAGATTTTGAAGAGGCTCGAGTGGATTTATCTCTTAATGTAAGAAAAGTCTTTTTCTCAACGTACAATAAGAGAGAGTTAAATGAATGTTTTGATAAAGTGAGCCAATTGTATCCACAATTAGTAAAAGAAGAAAGTTTGTGGAAAACGAATCTAGAAAATGGAAATCCTGAAGTTCATCCAGCTCCTACACTATTAAATGTAGGTCGTATAGATTATGCAGATACATTTGCATTATATAAAGAAGGTATCACAAAACACACAGTGCGACTTTTACATGCTGTAGAATTAGAACGTCTAACTTTAGGGCGTAAATTAGGTTTTGAATTATTAACTGCTAAAGAAGCGCGTATTCAACGAGGTTATCTAGAACGTAAAGACGAGGATGAACCGCTAAATCGTTTATTTAATACAAGTCCTGTATTTTCACAAATTCCAGGACCGAACTCTGTAGAAAATCGTTATCTTACTGAAGATATCGCATATGGACTTGTATTATGGTCAAGTTTAGGACGTGAAATTGGTGTAGATACACCGAATATTGATGCGATAATTACGATTGCCTCGACTATTCTCGAACGTGATTTCTTTAATGAAGGGCTAACAGTAGAAGAACTTGGTTTAGATAAATTAGGATTAAAATAAGTATAATGTTTGGTATAGAAAAGAGGTCTTAAGAAAAAAGAAAAAGGAGCAGATATATGAAAAGAAAACCCACATTTCTAGAAGCAATATCTACAATTATTGTCATGGTAATAGTTGTTACAATTGGATTTATTAAATTCAATATCCCTATTCAAGTATTGTTACTTATCGCCTCAACCTACGCTGCTTTTATTGCTATGCGTGTTGGTTTAAAATGGAAGGATTTGGAAGAAGGAATTACACATCGATTGACAACAGCTATGCCTGCTATTTTCATTATTTTGGCTGTAGGTATTATTGTAGGTAGCTGGATGTACGCAGGTACTGTACCTGCATTAATCTACTATGGACTTAAGTTTTTGAATCCTAGTTATTTTCTAATTTCAGCATTTATCATTTCGGCTATATGTAGTTTAGCAACCGGAACAGCTTGGGGGTCTGCGTCTACAGCTGGGATTGCCTTAATATCTATTGGAAGTCAACTTGGTATAAATCAAGGAATGGCAGCAGGTGCAATTATTGCAGGTGCAGTATTTGGAGATAAAATGTCACCTTTATCAGATACAACCAATCTTGCTGCACTCGTAACAAAAGTAAACATTTTTTCTCATATTAGAGCAATGATGTGGACAACCATTCCAGCATCAATCATTGGACTTATCGTATGGTTTTTTGCAGGATTAAATTCCCAAGGTAATGTAAATACTAAGCAAATAAAAGTACTTTTAAATGAACTATCTAGTATTTATAATATTAATTTTTTTGTATGGATTCCTTTAATTGTGATTATCATTTGTTTAATATTTAAAATTTCAACTGTTCCATCTATGCTTGTTTCAGCGTTGAGTGCTATTTTGATAGGTAAGTTTAATAATGGATTTAAATTTGTAGATGGTTTTAAAGCAACGTTTGATGGTTTTACATCATCTATGACTGGGCATTCTCATGTTACCGAAAATGCAAAAACATTGATTGAACAAGGTGGAATGATGAGTATGACACAAATCATTGTGACCATTTTTTGTGGTTATGCATTTGCAGGTATTGTAGAGAAATCTGGTTGTTTAGATGTAATGTTACAAACTGTTGCAAAAGGTGTTAAATCTGTTGGTACCCTCGTTCTTATTACTGTGCTATCGTCCCTAATGTTGGTGTTTGCTGCTGGTGTGGCGTCAATTGTTATTATTATGGTTGGGGTACTTATGAAAGACATGTTTGAAGATATGAATTTAGATAGAAGTAATTTATCTCGTACATTAGAAGATTCCAGTACTATGGTTCTACCATTAATTCCTTGGGGAACATCTGGTATTTACTATGCGCAACAATTAGGAGTTTCAGTTGATCAATTCTTTATTTGGGCAGTACCATGTTATTTATGTTCTATATTAGCAATTATTTATGGATTTACTGGCATTGGAATACGTAAAAAAATAAATTAAATGATTAATTCGATGTTTAATTCCCTTACAATATGGAAATAACAAATTAGGATTAAAGTATTAATGAGAAACATAGTAGCGATGTTATTTAAAAAAATACATTCATTTTAGATATCCTAAAAAATGAATTAAAAGTGGATTTAATTTTTGTGGCGAGAATTCAATCCATAATAACGAATTTGATTAATATGATAACTTAAAGCGTTCTAAACACTAAAGTTTCGAACGCTTTTTGTATGTATGCATAAAAAAAGATTTAGAATTCATATTGAATTCTAAATCTTTTTTCTTTATCAATTTAATTAATGAATGAAATTATATGAAGCAGCTTCACTTGAAGAAAGTGTACGAGATGTTACTACACCTACACCATGTCCATAATTCATTTCAGATACTGTGATTGAACCATTACTATTTACACTTTCAACATATGCTACGTGACCGTAAGCACCAGCAGTAGATTGCATAATTGCACCTGCAGATGGACGGTTATTTACTGTGTAACCAGCAGATGCTGCAGCATTTGCCCAGTTATTTGCGTTACCCCAAGTTGAACCGATTTTACCACCTACACGGTCATATACATAATATGTACATTGGCCAGAAGTATAGTAGTTTCTACCTGAGCTAACAGAGTTAGAAATTGAAACACCTGTTGATGACGGTGCAGTTACAGTAGTTACTTTTACATTACTATTAGAAGTAGAAGCAGAAGCTGAACCTAAACCACCAGTTTGTTGATTATTTGTTGTGTAAGATTGTGTTGGATTACTAGCAACTTGATTTGAGTTATTAGTATGATAGTTGTTATAACTATATGTTGAATTTGTATTAGAATAATTATTATATGTATTGTAGTTATAATTATAGTTATAGTTAGAATGATTTAAACGATCTGGGCTCCAGTTACCTTTCCAAGTGTAATGGTAGTTACCTTGTTGATCGATAGTGTAAGAGTAGCTATATGAAGTAGGATCATTTGGATTATATCCTTGTTCAGCTGCATGAGCTTCATGTCCTTGTCCGGCGATAGCAATTGCGGCAACTCCTGCAGTAGCGATTGTAGCTGTAGCGATTTTTTTCATTATAAATTTCCTCCTGAGAATTAAATTAATATTATTTTATATTTAATAGTCATTTGTTAACTTAGTCTTTAAATCATTTTACTTAACGACAAGAATTACTTTATCAAAAAAATTACAATTTGTGGGGAATGTTAATGATTTGTAATTTTTCGATAATATAAAAGCTTGTTAATTTAATTATTAGTAATATTTTTTAATATAAAAAAAGCTATTATGACAGTGTTTACAGAAGAATATGAAAAAAATACTCATTTTCTTGTAATCTTTTTGTAAAATAATAGAAAAATAATTTATAACAAAATAATTTAGCCTATTGAATGATTCCTTGATTAAACAAATACTAAAAAATCATTTTATATGTCCTCTTTATATATAAATAAAGTAAGTTTATATTGAAAAATAATAAAATCATACTATAAGATAATAAAGTGATAAAATAAGTCAAAATATTGCTACTGCTAATACCGAAATAAAACATAAAATTGTATATGAAGATAGATCTCCGATACGCATACACAAGTATCGAAGCGATAATTCAATAGAATTAAGTGGTGAATAAAGGGGAGAAATGTCATCGCTTATATCTAGTCTTTATATTACAAACGAGAGGAAAGACGTATGATAGATAATTTTTCGGTAAAGCTTTTAAAAAATACGAGAATAGTAAAACAAAAAGAATCCAATATCAAACTTATATATTGGTTAAAGGGTTCTGGAAAAATAAATTTAGACTTAGATACATATAATATGAAAAAAAGAGATCTCGTATTTATTATGTTAAATGATTTATATTCGATAGAAGGCGAAACGAACTCTGTTATTGCAATAATTGAAATTTCATTCACAGATTATTTAAGATTTGCAGACGATTATATCAGACAAAAAGGATATAAATTTTCTTCTATTGAACGAAAACAATTAGAATCATTTATTATTAATCTTCTTGAATTTGAAAGTCGAAAACCTCGACTTCCACACATAAGGGATAAATTAGTTAAACATTTATGTGTAGAATTAGGTTATATTCAAAGAAAACATCGTCAAAACTATAAACTAGACAATCCACTTGTAGATGAAGTTCATGAATATATTATCGAACATCATCATGAAAAGATTAATAAACAAGCATTAGCGAATTCACTTGATATGTCTAACAAAGAGTTAAGTCAAGTGATTAAATTTCATACACCTTATCATAATATTGCTCAATATATTAATGATATTCGTTTGAAATTATGTTTACTTGATATTTTAGATAGCAGTGAATTTATTCAAGATATTGCTTATAAACATGGATTTAATCATTTTCCGAGATTTATTGCATTATTTAGTAAAAAATATGGGATGACTCCAGGTCAAGCACGAAAAAAACAATTTGCTCCAATATATAAGACTACCGAAACGGTTGAAATATCTTTAGATTATGAAGCACAGTTACTTATAGCTGAGGCCAAAAGTAACTATCATACCTAAAATAGGATTAAGTCCAATAATAAGTAAAAAGATAAAGTATTTAGACCTTTACTCATACTTAATATGAAGTAAGTATATGTATGATATAGAGATAAACTTGTAACACTTTAAAATTGTATCGCAATACTAAAGTCTGTCTTCTAGAATTGTTGTATAAATTGCGAGGTGGCGACTATCATGACAAAAAATGATATGGATGTACTATTATTTTATCTTTTATTTTATAAAGCAGTCGATGAACTTTTAAAATATTCTAAAAACCTAAATATTGAACACCTAAATGTACTATATGCTATTATTGATTATCATAAAACGAGCCATCAAGGTATGGATATTGAAACACTAATGAAAAAAACGTATTTATCTAAACGAACTTTACTTTATCTTGTGAGCCATTTGTATCACGAAAATTGGATTTTTAAATCTTATGATGCAAATGATCAACGAAGATTAAGAATCTTGCCTGTAGAAATGTATGAAAGAAAAATGAATCATTTATTATTAGAAATTGGAGAATTACTTGAAAATAACTATCTTAAAACATCAATCAAGAATATGAATTATTGCAAGTTAACATATCTAATTACTATTTATAAAGTTTTAAGTAAGATTGAAAAAAATATTAAGCACTATCAGTTAAGTTTAAATGATTTGCTTGTTTTAGGCATTATTTGGTTGAATCAAAATGATATCTCGTTGAAATCGATAAACTATTTTTCGCGTTGTCAGTCTATAAATATAAATTTAGTAATTAAACGATTACAACAAAGTGGTTATATTTTGAAAAAAAGAGATGATCTAGATGAACGTAGAGTGTGTATAAAGTTAAATATGTCAAAAAAGGAAGAGATTCATTATATCTTGAGTCATTGTAGTAAAATGATAAAAAAGGAATTAACATTATAATTTGTTTCAAAAAATAAAAATAACTAGTAATGTAAGATTATCTCTTACATTACTAGTTATTTTAGGTGTATAACACATGAAATAATTATGTATAATTTAATTTGGCAAATGAGATTTTAATATATAATATCATTTTAATTTCATAAAAATATTGAAATATTATACTTAAATGTTATAAAATAATTTTTATAGCATAAGAAATGTTTAGTGTTGTAGTAGTAGTATACATGAACCTTGTAGCAACTAGATGTACATCAGAGGAGTGGTTTAGAATATGGGACAAATTAAAGACATCAATGATTTAGTTAACGCAACATTTCAAGTGAAAAAGTTTTTTAAAGACACTAAGAAAAAATATAATCTGAATTATGAAGAAATTTATATTTTAAATTATATTGTTAAAAGTAAAAAAGATGAAATTACTTCAAAAGAAATTGCAACGTATTCAGAATTCAAACCTTATTACTTAACTAAAGCATTACAAAAATTAAAAGATTTACAATTATTATCAAAAAAACGTAGTATACAAGATGAAAGAACAGTTATTGTTTATGTAACAAAAGAGCAACGCGAGAGAATTAATGCTTTAATTGCTGAATTAGAGAAATATATACAATAGAATGATGATGGGGTAAATGAGTGAGACAGAATGTCTGTCCACTCTTTTTTAATTCTAATATACTATGTGAATGAGATGCTTTATATTATTAAAACCGAGTGTTAAACTATGATTAAATATATCAAATATCGAATAGGTGATAGTCATGTTAGATTCATTTTTAATAAGTAGTGATATTCAAAGAAAATGGATTAAAAAATTTAAAACAATTGAAGATACATTTAAACAAAGAGCAGCAAAAGAAGATATTGACTCTAAATTCCCATTTGACAATATAAAATGGCTTGTAGAGGAAGGTTATAGTGTGTTAACTTTACCTAAATCATATGGTGGAGAAGGTGCAACCATAGAAGATATGGTCGTTTTACAATCGTATCTTGGAGCCATAGATGGCGCTACAGCACTATCTATAGGCTGGCATCTAAGCGTTGTAGGGCAATTATATCAACAGCATATGTGGAGTCAAACTATGCTTGATCAATTTGCAAAAGAAGTAAAAAATGGCGCACTTGTAAATAGAGCAGTAAGTGAAGCGGATACTGGTAGTCCTACTCGTGGTGGAAGACCTGCTACGCATGCAATAAAAACTAAAGACGGATATAAATTAAATGGTGTGAAAACATTTACTTCTATGAGTAAAGCATTGACACATTATATTGTTGCTGCATTTGTAGAAGATATTCAAGAAGTAGGCTTCTTTTTAATTTCTAGGGAGAGTAAAGGTTTAGAAATTGCAGATAATTGGAATATGTTAGGGATGCGTGCAACGGAAAGTCATGATTTAGTATTAAATGATGTTATAGTTCCATTTGAAAACTTTGTAGAAACGAAACTTAAACCGCAACCCAATGGATGGATTTTACATATACCAAGTGTATATTTAGGTATTGCCCAAGCAGCGAGAGATTATGCTATTGAGTTTGCCAAAACGCATTCCCCTAATAGTATTGAAGGCACAATTGCTACGCTACCTACTGTACAACAAAATGTTGGGAAAATGGAATCACTCTTATTATCTGCTCGTCATTTTTTATGGAGTACAGCTAGAGGTTACAATCAATATAATGAAACACTTAATATTTGGAATGAAACATCTGCAAGTAAAATTTTAGTCATGAATCAAGGATTAGAAGTAGTGGATCTTGCTATGCGAATAGTAGGGGCGAAAAGTTTAGAAATGGATCGTCCATTACAACGCTATTATCGTAATATGCGTGCGGGCCTACATAATCCTCCTATGGAAGATGCAGCATATACGAATATTGCAAAATCTATACTTGATTTAATGTAGAATGAATTTTTTATTTATAATATGTTTAAAGAAAGCTATGATTACGTATAATGTAGTCATAGCTTTTTTACATATTTTTGGAGGGATTTAATGACTAAAATATATTTTAATCATGATGGCGGCGTTGATGATTTAATATCACTATTCTTATTACTACAAATGGATAATGTTGAATTAGTAGGTGTAAGTACAATCGGTGCAGATTGTTATTTAGAACCTTCTCTAAGTGCTTCATGTAAAATTATAAATCGTTTTTCAAATTTATCTATTGATGTAGCTCCTTCATATGAAAGAGGAGTTAACTCTTTTCCGAAAGACTGGAGAATGCATGCCTTTTTTATGGATGCGCTTCCTATTTTAAATGAGAAATGGATTGATAAACGTTCTGTAACGAGTACATTTGAAGCTTATGAGGATATTATTAATGTATTAAATAATAGTAAAGAAAAGGTGACTTTATTGTTTACTGGTCCGTTAACCGATTTAGCCAAAGCAATCAAACATGATAAAGCAATAGTAAACAATATTGAAAAGTTAGTTTGGATGGGAGGAACATTTTTAGAAAAGGGAAATGTAGAAGAACCCGAACATGATGGCACAGCTGAATGGAATGCTTTTTGGGATCCTGAAGCTGTTAAAACAATATTTGATACGTCTATCAAGATAGAAATGGTAGCGTTAGAAAGCACTAATCAAGTACCATTGACGCCAGCTATTCGTCAAATGTGGGCAAATCAACGTCAGTTTATAGGAGTTGATTTTTTAGGAATCAGTTATGCAGCTGTACCTCCTCTTACTCATTTTGTCACAAACTCTACTTATTTTTTATGGGATGTATTGACGACTGCTCAAATTGGTAAAGAAAGCTTAACAGATTCTATAGAACTTAAAGTAGATGTATATACAAAAGGACCAAGTCAAGGACGTACATATAAGAGTGATGATGGACGTATAGTGCGTGTCGTTAATCATGTCAATCATGACGAATTCTTCAACTATATCACGTTTTTAGCTAAAAAAGTATCTCATTAACTTCAAATGTAAACTTTTTATATAAAACAGTTTACATAAGTGGTATAATTTTCTTCATAAAAGGAGGAAATCAAATGAGTACAAAAAATTTAGTATATACAGCGTTAATGACAGCGGTTATTTGTATTTTAGGCCTAGTACCCGGAATACCGTTACCATTTATGCCCGTACCAATTGTATTACAAAATATAGGTGTCTTTTTAGCAGGAGTTATATTAGGACGTAAATACGGCGCACTCAGTGTTATTATCTTCTTATTATTAGCAGCCACAGGTTTACCATTATTATCAGGTGGACGTGGCGGAATAGGTGTGTTTGCAGGTCCTTCAGCAGGATTTTTATTCTTATATCCAGTAGTGGCATATCTTATAGGTTTAGTAAGAGATCGTTTTAAAAATCATATTAATTTCTTTACATTATTTATTGGTATGCTTGTATTTGGTGTTTTATTATTAGATATTGTAGGAACAATCATTATGGGGTTCATTATACATATGCCTATAAGTAAAGCATTCTTATTGTCATTTACATTTGTTCCAGGAGATATCATTAAAGCGATTATTGCAAGCTTGATTGGTACAACATTACTTAACCATTCACGTTTTAAGAATTTGATATAATAGTACAAAATATACATAGTAAGGTGATGGTTGCTATGACACACATAACAATGAAGCAGATTAAAGAAAATGGAAAAATATACTTAGAAAATGAGTTGAATATTATATATTTAACACCTTCTGATCCAATGACATATCACATGAATAAGTGGCAGTACAAAACGTTACCTTCAATTAATCAGTGGTATGCAGATATGGAGAAACAACGAATTTTGCATAAAAAACAACATTCTTCTCATTTATCTTTTACATTTCCAGAAAACCAATTACTTCATTCTACATGGTTAGAAGCGATACGCAATGAAGGATTTCAATTAAAACTACTTGAATTGTATGCGATAGACAGTGCTACATTAAAACAATTTGAGAGCAATATTCAGGTAGATATTGAACCTGTAACTTCATTTAATATGGAAGATTATCTAAGTGTTTACAATGAATTTTCAAAACCGTATGGCGAAGCGTTTGTTAAAGAAAGTGAAGAACGAACGAGAGAAGCAATATTAAATCAAATAGATGACGTCACTCGTATAGTTGCATATTATCTTCATAAACCTGTGGGGATTTTGGATGTTATAGTTACAGATGAAACTGTTGAAATTGATGGGTTCGGCGTTTTAGAAGACTATCGTCATAAAGGAATAGGTACTACGATGCAGTCCTATGTAGGCCATTTAGCCGGTTCTCGACCAGTCATATTAGTGGCAGATGGCGATGATACAGCAAAAGACATGTATATAAAGCAAGGCTATATTTTTCAAAGCTTTCAATATCAGATAGTTAAAGAAGATGCGATATAAATAAAAGTAGGGAGTGAAAAATGAATTTATAATAAATTCTATTTCACTCCTTTTATACGTTCTGGATGACTATAAATGTTAAAAGAATCACCTCTAATAAAACCAATAGCAGTAATATTTAAGTCATGTGCCAGTGTTATTGCCAATGTGGTAGGTGCAGATTTCGATAATATAACACCGACACCGATTTTAGCTGCTTTTAGTAAAATTTCAGATGATATGCGTCCACTAAAAATAAGTACTTTATTTCTAACAGGAATTTGATGAGTAAGACAAAAACCGTAAAGTTTATCTAAGGCATTATGTCTACCTATATCTTGACGATGTTCAAAAAATGCCTCACCATCACTAATTGCTGCGTTATGCAAGCCACCTGTTTGTTTAAATAAGGTACTTGCACTTTGTAAACCTGTCATCATATTTAAAATTTGTCTTGGAGTGAGAATGATATTAGACATAGACGTTTTAGCAATTGCTGCATCATTTTGAAAATAAAATTCTCGACTTTTTCCACAACATGAAGCAACCATGCGCTTTGTAGAATACTCAAAACGGTCGCTTAATGACTTAGTTAATTCTACATGAGCAAACCCTTTACTATCATCAATTTGTAAATGTTTAATTTCTTCTTTTTTATAAATGGCTCCTTCAGATGCTAAAAATCCTATGACTAACTCTTCTAAATGTGTCGGACTGCAGATTACTGTAGCAAATTCTTTTCCATTTACCATAATCGTTAATGGAAATTCGGTTACATAGCTGTCTTCAGTTTCGATGAGTTGCTCATCTTCATACCTAATAATTGGTTGATTTTGAACGGCATCTTTATCCATGAATGTCTCCCCTTTGGTTATAACTACTTTATACTGTATCATTATATTCACAAAAAGTATTTCAATATTGAATGATTATATAAAACTTTATATTTTAAAATTTAGAAATAAATATAAAATACGGTAAAACTGTTCAAAAGATATAAAAAGCGTATAATATTTGATTGAATAGGGGGCATAAAAATAAATGACTGTAAAACGATTATTAGCGGTGTTAGGGACTTTCATTATCATTATAGCAGGTTGTTCAAATTCAAAAGATAATGACAATAGCAAGCAATCTTCAAAGTCAAATAATAGTGATAATCCTAAAACTGAATTGAAAGTTTCAGCAGCAGCAAGTTTAAGTGATGTAAGTAAAGCATTAAAGAAAGAGTTTGAAAAAACACATAAAAATGTAAATGTAACATTTAATTATGGTGGATCAGGGGCATTAAGACAACAAATTGAAAAAGGTGCGCCAACTGATGTCTTTATGTCTGCAAATACGAAAGATGTAGATATGTTGAAAAAACATAATCAAGCTCATAATACATATAAATACGCACATAATCAGTTAGTATTGATTGGTGATAAAAACAGTGATCAAGCTTCAGTAAAAGATTTAAAAGACAACGAAAAATTAGCTATTGGTGAAGTGAAAACTGTACCAGCAGGTAAATATGCGAAACAATATTTAGATAATCAACATTTATATAGTGATGTAAAAGATAAAATTGTATATGCCAAAGACGTTAAACAAGTATTAAATTACGTTGAAAAAGGTAATACTCAAATGGGATTTGTATATGAGACCGATTTATATACGAATAATGAAAGAACAGATAAAGTAAATGAGATTAAAAAAGCGGATTTGAAAAAACCTATCACTTATGAAGCGGGAGCAACATCAGATAACAAATTTGCTAAAGAATGGATAGAATTTTTAAAATCTAAAAAAGCGAAAGATATTTTAAAAGAATATCACTTTAAAGTATAGGGGGATGACATATGCCTGATTTAACACCTCTATGGATTTCTATTAAAGTAGGATTTATCAGTACGATAATTGTCTCTATATTAGGAATTTTTATTTGTAGAACGTTATATAAAAGAAAAGGGCATGCAACTCAATTTCTTGAAAGCTTAATATTATTACCTATTGTTTTACCACCGACAGTACTAGGGTTTATACTTATTATTGTTTTTTCACCTAGAACATTTGTGGGCCAATTCTTTCAAAATGTACTTCACTTACCCGTAGTATTTACAATGACAGGTGCAGTAATTGCATCTGTCATTGTTAGTTTTCCACTGATGTACCAACATACTATTCAAGGATTTCGAAGTATTAATCCTAAAATGTTAAATACTGCACGAACAATGGGAGCAAGTGAACGTAAAATCTTCTATCGTTTAATTCTACCATTATCTAAACGCTCAATTATTGCGGGTATTATGATGAGTTTTGCGAGAGCTATTGGAGAATTTGGTGCAACATTGATGGTTGCAGGATATATTCCAAATAAAACCAATACTCTGCCACTGGAAATCTATTTTTTAGTAGAACAAGGAAAAGAGAATCAGGCATGGTTATGGGTACTTGTACTCGTTGCATTTTCTATTACAGTCATTAGTATGTTGAATTTTGCGAATCGTGATAAAGTTCAGGAGGTAGACTAGATGTTACAAGTTAAATTACAACATCAGTTAAAGCAAACGTTGATTCATATTAACATTGAAGATACAAAAGCTAAAATATATGCAATACAAGGTCCCTCCGGTATTGGAAAAACGACAATATTAAATATCATTGCGGGATTAAGACAACCAGATGAGGCTTATATCAATATTGATAATCATCTATTAGTGGATACTGAAAACCATATTAATGTAAAGATTCAACAACGCCAAATTGGCTATTTATTTCAAGATTATCAACTTTTTCCTAACATGACGGTTCTTCAGAATATTACATTTATGACTAAACAGTCTAAACATATTGATGAGCTTATTCAACGTTTAAATATTAGCCATTTAATAAATCAATTTCCGCCGACACTGTCTGGTGGGGAAGCCCAACGTGTAGCACTCGCGCGAACTTTAAGCACGAAACCCAATTTAATTTTACTTGATGAACCTTTTTCAAGTTTAGATGATATTTCTAGAGATGAAGGCATCCATCTAGTTAAGCAAATTCATGAGGAATGGTGTATACCTATTATTTTTGTAACGCACTCTAATTATGAAGCAGAAGTATTAGCAGATGAAATTATTCAAATTAAATAAATAGGAGTAGGATATCGAAGTTTAGAACGTTTTAGATTTCTGTCCTACTCCTATTTCGTTATAATAAAAAGAAGAGAGAATGTTGAGAGAGGTTTCAAATAATGACTCAAGAACGTTATTCAAGACAAATTTTATTTAAAGATATTGGAGAACATGGACAACAAACCATTAATCAGAAACATGTATTGATTGTTGGAATGGGCGCTTTAGGTACCCATGTAGCTGAAGGACTTGTTCGTGCTGGTATTCAAGAGTTGACTATTGTGGATAGAGACTATATTGAATATAGTAATTTACAAAGACAGACATTGTTTACAGAAAGTGATGCAGATCGTATGCTGCCAAAAGTGGTTGCTGCACAAGATCACTTAAAACATATTCGTTCTGATATAAAAATGAATATTTATATTGAACATGTAGATGCTCAATTTTTAGAGCAATATGCAACGAGTGTAGATTTGATTATTGATGCAACGGATAATTTTGAAACAAGACAATTAATCAATGATTTTTCCTATAGGTATCGCATTCCTTGGATTTATGGTGGAGTAGTTCAAAGTACCTATGTAGAAACTGCATTTATTCCAGGTCAAACCCCTTGCTTTAATTGTTTAATGCCTCAGTTACCAGTTATAAATCTGACATGTGATACTGTCGGTGTGATTCAGCCAGCCGTAACGATGACCACAAGTTTTCAATTACGGGATGCTTTAAAGATATTGATTGGTAAACAGATTCCCACAAAGCTGACATATGGAGATATTTGGGAGAATACACATTGTTCTTTTGGTTATAGTAAAATGCGTCGTGATGATTGCCCAACTTGTGGTAAGAATCCTAGCTTTCCGTATTTATATGCTCATTCGACTTCATATGCAACTTTGTGTGGTAGAGATACAGTTCAATATGAAAATAAAGACATTACAAAAAAAGTATTAGTTGATTTTCTTACAGCACTCGATATTCGTTACCATGAAAACCAATATATGTTAGTATTTGAATTTAAAAAACATAGAATTGTATATTTTGAGGGTGGGCGAATGTTGATTCATGGTACAACTAAGAAATCTGAAGCAATACATTTAATCAATCAACTATTTGGATAAGGAGAGAATGATGATGCATCAGCATGATAACAAAGAAGTTAAAAAAACAATTCAATGTGCAGTGTTAACAATTTCTGATACACGAAATAAAGAAACAGATAAAGGCGGTCAATTAGTTCAAAAGTGTTTGAAAGAACTGAATATAGAAGTGACAGAAGAACACTATCATATCATTAAAGATGACAAGGAAGACATCCAATCTCAAATTGACGAATGGTTAGCATCAGATATTGATGTCATTATAACGACTGGAGGCACTGGTATAGCACAACGTGATGTGACTATAGAAGCTGTAAAACCACTTTTAGATAAAGAAATTGAAGGATTCGGCGAACTTTTTAGATATTTAAGTTATACGGAAGATGTAGGAACAAAAGCGCTTCTCTCAAGAGCATTAGCGGGAACAGTTATGAGTAAATTAATCTTTACGTTGCCGGGATCAACTGGGGCAGTAAAGTTAGCAATGACTAAACTCATTATTCCGGAATTAAATCATATGGTTTATGAACTCCATAAATAAAATAGTCATAAAAAGCATTGTAAATCATAGGTTTCCCTAATTGAAAATGCTGCTTATGACTATCATAATAGAAGAAAATCATAAAGATTAATCTAATTGACGGTGATAATCTCCAGATTTACCTCCAGATTTTGATTCAAGGTATGTGTCACCAATGATCATTCCTTTATCAGCTGCTTTTGTCATATCATATACTGTGAGAGCTGTAACTGAAGCAGCTGTTAAAGCTTCCATTTCAACACCAGTCTTACCTGTAGTAGAAACCGTAGCAGTAATGCTTAATTGATAGTGGCGTGGTGTGTTTGCTTGATTCCAAGAGAATTCAATATCTATTCCAGTTAAGGGCAATGGATGACACATAGGAATAATAGTCGATGTATTTTTAGCAGCCATTATACCTGCAATTTGAGCAGTATTAAGTACATTACCCTTTTTATTTGTATTGTCTATAATTTGACGGTAAATCGTCTCATTCACTGTGATGCTTGAATGCGCTTTAGCGATACGTTTTGTAATACTTTTATTAGAAACATCAACCATTTTTGCATTACCTTGATGATTGATATGTGTAAAATTTGACATAAATAGCCTCCTATAGAAATATCTAAAAAATCATAACATATAAATAAAGTTATAAACATTTATTTTTAATGAGTACATCATTATCTTACTGAGTTTATAAAATAGTATAGCATGAATTTATCGTGTAATTGGAGTTGATAAAATGGTAGTTGAAAAAAGAAAACCAATACCTATTAAAGAAGCAATTGAACGTATTGTAAAACAAGATATATATACTCAACAAAATAATATATCATTAGAGGACAGTTTAGGATATGTCTTAGCAGAAGACATTGTAGCAACTTATGATATACCACGTTTCAATAAATCGCCGTATGATGGTTTTGCTATAAGAAGTGAAGATTCGGCTGGTGTCTTTTCAAAAAATCGTAAAACGTTTAAAGTGATAGATCATATTGGTGCAGGCACAGTATCTCATAAAACAGTTGGAGAAAATGAAGCAGTTCGTATTATGACAGGCGCTCAAATTCCTGAGGGTGCAGATGCAGTAGTGATGTTTGAACAAACTGTGGAAAATGGAGATACATTTACGATTAGAAAACCTTTTGAAGAGAATGAAAATGTGTCGCTAAAAGGAGAAGAAACTAAAACAGGAGATATCGTTTTAAAAAAAGGACAAGTCATTAATCCTGGAGCTATTGCAGTACTAGCGACCTATGGTTATACAGAAGTGCCTGTATTTTTAAAACCAAGTATTGCAGTTATTGCTACTGGAAGCGAATTATTGAATGTAGACGAAGAATTACAACCAGGAAAAATTAGAAATTCTAATGGTCCGATGATACAAGCGTTAGCTGATAAAATGAGATTAACGATAGAGCCTTATAGTATACAACAAGATGACTTAGAAAGTAGTATTCAAGTCATCACTAAAGCAATGAAAGATCATGATATTGTCATTACTACTGGAGGCGTTTCGGTAGGAGATTATGACTTTTTACCAAAGATATACAAAGCAATTCAAGCAGAAGTGTTATTTAATAAAATTGCGATGCGTCCTGGAAGTGTGACAACTGTGGCAGTTGCAAATAAGACGTATTTATTTGGTTTATCAGGGAATCCATCGGCTTGTTTTACTGGTTTTGAATTATTTGTTAAACCAGCAGTGCAACATATGATGCAAGCCAAAGCAGTTTACCCTCAAGTTGTGAAAGCAACATTAATGGAAGATTTTGCGAAAGCCAATCCATTTACAAGATTTATTCGAGCAACTGCATCTTTTACTCATAATTGTGCGACTGTGGTTCCATCCGGATTTAATAAATCGGGTGCTGTGGTAGCAATAGCACATAGTAATGCAATGATTATGTTGCCAGGGGGTACAAGAGGATTTAAAGCCGGCCATACGGTAGATGTTATTTTAACTGAATCGAATGTTTTCGAAGAGGAACTATCATTATGATTTTACAAATAGTTGGTTTTAAAGATTCGGGTAAAACAACGTTGTTACAACAATCTATTACATTTTTAAAATCTCAAGGCTATCACATTGTGACGATTAAACATCACGGACATGAAAAAGATGATATTACACTTCAATCATCTAATGTGGATCATATGAAACATTTTGAAGCTGGTGCAGATCAGAGTATTGTTCA
Source organism: Staphylococcus sp. HMSC034C12 (assembly GCF_001835895.1). NCBI lineage: Bacteria > Bacillati > Bacillota > Bacilli > Caryophanales > Staphylococcaceae > Staphylococcus > Staphylococcus sp. HMSC034C12. The sequence goes on from NZ_KV826358.1 coordinate 81,834, forward strand.
AGGATCTGCTTATCAACAAACAGTAACACGTAGAAATCAGCCGTCGCTTGAACAACTGATAAAAGAAAGTGTAACTATTAGTTATGACGTTATTTTAGTTGAAGGGTTTAAAAATGAGGATTATGACAAAATAGTGGTATATAAAACCCAAGAAGAATTAGAAGAACTGAGACTTCTTACACATGTTCAATATTTTTATAATTATAATAATGAGAATGCTTTAAAAAACTATGAGCAATGGTTACTAAAATGGATGAAACGAAAGGATGAACATAAAAATGAAACAATTTGAAATCGTGACGAATCCAATTGAGCCCGAACAATATAGAACATTTACTTTAAATGAACATCAAGGAGCTGTTGTTGTATTTACAGGTCATGTTCGCGAATGGACTAAAGGGGTGAAAACAGAATATCTTGAGTATGAAGCTTATGTTCCAATGGCTCAAAAAAAACTAGAACAAATTGGAGAAGAAATTACACAGCGTTGGCCAGGAACGATAACAACGATTGTACATCGTATTGGCCCCCTACAAATCTCTGATATTGCAGTATTGATTGCTGTCTCTTCGCCACATCGTAAAGATGCCTATCGTGCAAATGAGTATGCGATTGAAAGAATTAAAGAAGTTGTGCCAATTTGGAAAAAAGAAATTTGGGAAGACGGTGCAGAATGGCAAGGACATCAAAGAGGAGATTATAGTCAAGCAACTAAAGGAGAGGCTTAAATGAGAGTATTATATTTTGCAGAAATAAAAGAAATATTAGAAATGAATTCAGAAGACATTGATTTAATAGAAGATATTACAGTAGAAACGTTTAAAGAATTATTATTTGAACGTCACCCATCCATTCGTGATAAAAAATTTCAAGTAGCTGTAAATGAAGAATTTGTTCAACTTAATGATATTGTAAAGCAAGATGATGTTGTTGCGTTAATACCTCCAGTTAGTGGTGGTTAAATATGAAAGCAATTATTCTAGCTGGGGGACACTCTAAACGTTTTGGTAGTCCTAAAGCATTTGCTTGTATTCACGGGGAAATGTTCTATAAACGAATTATTAACACATTAACAGAAACGAATTTATTTGACGATATTATTATAAGTACAAACAAACAACTTAAGAATGAATTTGAGTATAAACATATTATGGTAGATGAAGAAACACATGCAGATAAAGGCCCGTTATCAGGAATCTACACAGTTATGAAACATTATAATAATGAAGAATTATTTTTTGTGGTCTCTGTAGATACTCCTATGATTACTAAAGAAGCAATAAGTCAACTATATCAATTTACAATTTCACAGCGTATGGAACATCAAGCCGATATTATAGCTTATTCAGACGATGATAAACCTATACCGACCATTGCTTTTTATAGTCGAGGAGTCATTTCGAATATTGAAAAAGCACTCAATTCTAATGATTATAGTTTACAGCATGTATATAAAAATGTGATAACATGTTTTCTAGATACTAAAGAGGTTCAGCCTTTAAAAAATTGGTCTAAAAATATTAATTATCAAGATGATTTGAATACTTTACTTCATCAGATTAATGATTAAAGGGGGACACGTTAATGACGATCCAAATTAAAGATAAATTAGGACGTCCTATAAGAGATCTACGAATTTCTGTAACAGATCGTTGTAATTTCAGATGTGATTATTGTATGCCAAAAGAAATATTTGGTGATGATTTTGTTTTTTTACCTAAAAAGGAATTACTTACATTTGATGAAATTACAACAATTGCCAAAGTTTATGCTGAATTAGGCGTGAAAAAATTAAGAATTACTGGTGGAGAACCTTTATTACGACGTGATTTATATAAATTAATTGAAAAACTTAATCATATTGAAGGTATTGAAGATATTGGTATGACCACTAATGGTTTACTTTTAAAAAAACATGGTCAAAAGTTGTATGATGCAGGATTGCGTAGAATTAATGTAAGTTTAGATGCAATTGATGATGAAGTATTTCAAGCAATCAATAACCGTAACATTAAAGCTTCTACCATCTTGCAACAAATTGATTATGCAATATCTATTGGATTTCATGTAAAAGTAAATGTAGTGATACAAAAAGGAATTAATGATGATCAAATCCTACCTATGATTGAATATTTTAAAGATAAACATATTCAAATAAGATTCATTGAATTTATGGATGTAGGTAATGATAATGGTTGGAATTTTAGTAAAGTTGTTACGAAAGAAGAAATGCTATCTACTATTGAAGAAGAGTTTGATATAGAACCTCTTCCACCTAAATATTTTGGTGAAGTTGCCACATATTATAGACATAAAGATAATGGTGCACAGTTTGGTCTAATCACAAGTGTTTCAGCTTCATTTTGTTCTACTTGTACAAGAGCAAGATTATCATCTGATGGGAAATTTTATGGATGTTTATTTAGTGTGATTGATGGTTTTGATATTAAATCATTATTGCGTAGTGGTGCTACACATCAAAAATTAAAAGACACGCTCATTTCATTATGGCAAGCACGTGATGATCGTTATTCAGATGAACGAACAGAACAAACAGTAAGAAATCGACAACGAAAGAAAATTAATATGAATTATATTGGTGGTTAATCTATACAGAAACAAGTGATAATCATATGTGATATCACTTACTTCTGTATTTTAATTTGATAGTATCTTTAATTAATTTTAATAATTTCAAAGTAATTTATATTAATCACTAAACAGATATAAATTAATATTTGTAATAGATTAAATTGTGCATATGTTATATAATTAAATTAAGCAATTTTATTATATTATGTATTTATACAACTTAGAATCAACTTTGGAGGCATGTACTATGAATAATAAAGTGACTCGCTTTATTGAAGCGGAAAGAGAACTTAGTCAATTGAAGCATTGGTTGAAAATGACGTATAAAATTTCTATTGAGGAATTTGTTGTTTTATTTAAAGTGTATGAAGGTAAAAAAATTAGCGGAAAAGAGTTACGCGATACATTACATTTTGAAATGTTATGGGATACAAGTAAAATTGACGTCATCATCCGCAAAATTTACAAGAAAGAATTAATTTCTAAATTACGTTCTGAAACAGATGAACGACAAGTATTTTATTTCTTTAATGCGTCGCAACAAAAAGTATTAGATAAAATGAAAAATGAAATTGAAGCTATTAGTATTGCAAATTAATTAAATAAAAAGAGCACCTCTAATATTCTATAACGAATAATAGGGGTGCTTCTTTTTATATATTAAATGAAAGATTAATACGTATTACCATTCACTTTTCTACCATGAACAATTAAATAAAGTACCGTACATAAAGCGGCTACAATAGCCATAATGAAATAAACTTGAGTATACGTGATTGCACTTGTAAATAATCCAAGCAACGATGGACCAAAACCAATACCAATATCTAATCCAATAAAGTAAGTTGAAGTTGCAATTCCATATTTACTTGAAGGTGACACTTTAATTGCAATGGCTTGCATAGAAGAAGAGAGATTTCCATAGCCAATACCTAAGAACACGCCAGCAAGTAATAATACCCAACCATTATAGCTAAATACTAATAAAACAAATGTGATAATTAAGGCAAGAAATGCTGGATAAACCACAACATTTTCATTTTTTGCATCAATCATCCTACCAGCAATAGGTCGAGTGATTAATGAAGCGATCGCATAGAAAATAAAGAAATAACTAGATGCTTCTAACAAATGACGTTGCTCAGCAAAAGATTTTAAGAATGTTAGGATTGAAGCATAGTTCAACCCTATAATCATCATCACAATTGCTACTGGTACAGCTTCTTTAGCAATGAAATTATGAATGTTGAAACCAGAAGCTTGGGCTACTTTTCTATCAATTGCATTTTTAGTAGGATTAAAGTCAATTTTAATAAAGACTGAAACAATTAAACTTGTAATTCCTAGTATAAGACAGATAAGAAATAGTAAATTAATTGAGAATGATTTCAATAATAAAATTCCAAAGAAAGGACCAATGGCTGATCCAAGAACAAGACTTAGTGAAAATAAGCTAATGCCTTCACTTTTACGTTCTACAGGGGTAACATGTGCAGCAATTGTACCTGTAGCTGTCGTTGCGATAGCTGTAGCAATTCCATTTAGGAGTCGTACTAACATCAAGATGGTTATCGATCCAGAGATAAAATAAAGTAACTGAGTAATGATTAGAAAAATTAAACCAGCAATTAAAATCTTTTTAGGACCAAAACGATTGACATACTTTCCCGTTCCAAAACGTCCAATCAATGATCCGATAATAAATAGTCCTACAACAAGTCCAGATAAGCTGTCTGACACATGATAGAATGTTTTAGAATAATCAGCGATGATAACTAATAATAAGTACATACACAAATAAACAAAGAAATTAATCATAAAATTGATTGTAAAACTTTTAGTAAAAATAGGTTGTTTAGTAGTACTAGTCTGATTCATGAAGATCCCCCTTCGATAATGTGGTATGTAATTTTTTCATAATTGCTATGACGTGATCCAAATCATCATTAGATATATTAGATTGATGGATTAAATCTTCTTGAATAGGTGTAATACAAGCATTAATGTCCTCAAATAATTGCTGTCCTTTTTCAGATAAACTTAATAGCTTTTCACGTTTGTCAGTCCCTGGAGTAACCAAAAGTAAATCTTTTTCAAATAGTACTTTAATAATTTTACGCGCAGTCGGTTTTTCAATAAAACGACGTTTAGATATTTGAACTAAAGTCGTTTGGTCATATGTAGCAATATCTTTAAGCACTAACCACTGACCTGTATGTAGACCAAACTGATCTAATATAGATTGAGTACGTTTAATATAAGGACGATAAATACCAATAAAACTATTAAAAAATTCATTTGTGAGCATTTTGAATTATCTCCCTCAAAAATAGTTAGCAAGGCTAACTAATTGATGACGAAAAATATTATACGCCGATTTCATTCATTTTTCAACACTAAATATAAGTTATAGAGTAAAGTATAGTGAAATTTGTTAAAATACAATTAAGTTTAAATTAGTAAAGGGGATATTGATAAATGAAGTTGAAATTTGATCATATGATTCATTACGTCGATCAATTAAAAGGATTTAAATATCCAGGTGAGTTATTAAAAATTCATTCTGGAGGCAAGCATCATCAATATGGCACTTTCAATCGTTTAACTTATATAAATGGAAATTACATCGAACTCTTAGATGTTGAAGATGTCGAAAAGTTAAAGAAAGAAGCTAAAACTGAAGAGGGTAGAGTCGCTTTTGCAACGAAAATTGTTCAAGATGATTTTAAGCAAGGATTTAAAACAATGGCATTTAGAACGGAAGATATAGAGAGGGTAAAACAATCTTTAAACGAACGTCATATTGATACGATTGGTCCTATACATATGGACAGAGAAGATAAAAAGGGTGAAAAGATAAGATGGAAGTTACTCTATATCGCTGATCCCGACTATATGGTTAGGCCACCTTTTTTTATTGAGTGGAATAAAAATAAAGTCGATCATATGCAAAATTTAGACTCATTTTTTCAGAAACAATTTAAAATTGATAAAATTATTATAGATAGTTCTAAACGCTCTAAAACCTTAACTAAGTGGCAAAGCTGGTTTAATATGGACATTATAGAAGAAAATGAGAACTACACTGACTTAAAATTAGAGGGGGATACTATCGTTTATCGGATTCAAGATGCGGCTCAATCTGGATACAATACCATTGTTTTTAAAGATAATGAAACTACGACTCCTTATTCAATTATTATTAAAGGAGCCAAATATCGTTTCGAACCGAATGAAGGAACTAATTAAATAGATAGGTATAAGTACTATGTGCGATAAAAGCAATATGAATAAAAACTAGTACTAGAGAGATTAAGCTTAATATTAAAGAAAAACGATTTGTTTTTAATAATATAAATAAAATGGTAAGTACAAGTGATAAAGCGACAAACATCACTCTCAGACTAAAAAAATTTATAGTTAAAGGATGAGCCATTGTATAAATTATTGCAATAGCATTACATACAATAAATATAAGTAAAATTATATTTCTCAATTTTAAAAACCTCTTTAATAAAAAATAGTAGTGTTTTTCATTCATTAAGTATAACAAAAAGAATAGCTTTTTGAAGAAAATTCAACTTCTATTATGAGTTTGTCGACACTCTCAAATCTACAATGTATAATGATAAGTAATGCAAAGATAAAGGAGTTTTATATAGCATGGAAAAGATGAATATCACAAATCAGGAACATGACGAATTTGTAAAAACTCATCCGAATGGTGATTTATTGCAACTGACAAAGTGGGCAGAGACAAAGCGCTTAACTGGATGGTATTCAAAACGTGTGGCAGTAGGTGAAAATGGTGAAATTAAAGGTGTAGGACAGTTATTATTTAAAAAGATACCGAAGTTACCATTTACATTATGCTACGTATCACGTGGATTCGTAGCCGATTATAATGATAGAGATGTACTGAGAGCACTTTTAAATGAAACAAAAAAAATCGCTAAAGAAGAAAAAGCGTATGCGATTAAGATTGATCCAGATGTTGAAGTAGAACATGGCACAGAAGCACTTAAAAATTTAAGAATGCTTGGATTTAAACATAAAGGGTTTAAAGAAGGATTATCAAAAGACTATATTCAACCTCGTATGACAATGATTACACCTATTGATAAGACGGATGATGAAATTATTCAAAACTTTGAACGTCGTAATCGTTCTAAAGTTAGATTGGCGCTTAAACGAGGTACTAAAGTTGAACACTCAAATCGTGAAGGGCTTAAAACATTTGCGAAATTAATGCAAATTACGGGTGAACGTGATGGCTTCTTAACACGTGATATTAGCTATTTTGAGAATATTTATGACTCATTACATGAAGATGGGGATGCAGAATTATTCTTAGTGAAATTAGAGCCACAACAAGTGCTTGATGAAACGAATAAAGATCTAGAAGCTCAAGAAGCAGAAAAAACTAAACTAGAAGCGAAGTCAGAAGCACGTCCAAATGATAAAAAAACAGCTAACAAATTAAATGATGTAAAAAATAAGATTTCTAAGACAACTGAATTAAAAGAAGATTTAGAAAGATTAAATCAAGAACATCCAGAAGGCGTATATTTATCAGGCGCATTACTTATGTTTGCAGGTAAAAAATCATATTACTTATATGGAGCTTCTTCAAATGATTATCGTGATTTCTTACCGAACCATCATATGCAATATGAAATGATGAAATACGCAAGAGATCATGGTGCAACAACGTATGACTTTGGTGGCACAGATAATAATCCATCAAAAGATTCTGAACACTATGGATTATGGGCTTTTAAACGTGTATGGGGCACTTATTTAAGTGAAAAAATTGGTGAGTTTGATTATGTCTTAAATCAGCCGTTATATCAATTAATCGAACAAGTTAAACCAAGACTTACAAAAGCCAAAATTAAACTCTCTCGCAAATTAAAACGTAAATAATTAATTTACAGTATTGTAGATACAGTATTTAATCTGAACGATTCTATAAAGAAACGTTCAGATTTTTTTACCAATATTAATAACTTATTATAGGAGAAGTAATTAAATGATTAAAAAAATGCTTCAATTTTCATTAGGTAATAAGTTTGCTATTTTCTTAATGGTTCTTTTAGTCATTATAGGTGGCATATATTCAAGTGCTAAACTTAAATTAGAATTATTACCTGATGTTGAAAACCCAATTATTTCTGTCCAAACGACGATGCCAGGCGCTACACCTCAAACGACACAAGGTGAAATTAGCTCGAAAATTGATAAACAAGTCAGATCACTCGCTTATGTAAAAAGTGTAGAAACACAATCGATACCTAATGCTTCAATTGTGAAAGTTGAATATAACAACGGAACTGACATGGATAAAGCTGAAGAAGTACTGAAAAAAGAAATAGACAAAATCGATTTTAAAGATGGAGTAAGCGAACCAGAATTAATACGTAATTCTATCGATGCTTTTCCTATCGTAGCTTACTCATTTACAAATAAGAGTAATGACTTAAGAACCACTACAAAGGAAATTAATGAACAATTAATACCTAAACTTCAAACTGTTGATGGTGTTCAAAGTGCACAACTGAATGGACAAACTACACGTCAAGTTACTTTAAAATTTAAACAAAAGGAATTGGATAAAGTAAGGTTATCTGCGGAGGATGTTGAAAATTACATTAAGACAGCGACAAGAGAAACACCACTCGGTTTATTCCAATTTGGAAATAATGAAAAATCCCTTGTTGTGGATGGTCAATTTAAATCAGTCAGTGCATTAAAAGATTTAAACATCCCGCTTTCTATAGCAGGCCAAGGACAATCAAGTGATTCTAACGATAATAGTATTAGTAGTACTGGCCAAGAAGGTAGTCAATCATCTAGTGCAAGTCAATCGCAAACGAATAGCTCTTTAAAAGGAACAAATGGTCAAATGCCAAGCGTGCCACTTAAAGATTTAGCTAACATCACTGTGGGCGATGAACGAGATTCTATTTCAAAAACAAATGGTAAAGACGCAGTGAACGTACAAGTAATGAAAGCACAAGATGCAAATACAGTTCAAGTGGCTAGAGCAACGCAAAAGAAAATAGACGAGTTTGTTAAGAATAATAGTGATATCAAAGCTACAAAAACAATGGACACAGCTAAACCAATTGAAGATTCATTATATACTATGATTGAAAAAGCGGCATTAGGTACCATCGTCGCAATTATTGTTATTTTATTATTCTTAAGAAATATTAAAACAACAGCGATATCTATCGTTTCAATTCCGTTATCTATTTTGATTGCACTTATTGCACTGAAATTAAGTAATGTATCACTTAATATTTTAACTTTAGGTGCATTGACGATTGCGATTGGTCGGGTCATAGATGATTCTATTGTTGTAGTAGAAAATATCTATCGACGATTATCAGATCCAAGTGAACAATTAAAAGGGAACAATTTAGTTATTAGTGCAACGAGAGAGGTATTTAAACCTATTTTATCTTCTACGATTGTTACAATTATAGTTTTCTTACCGCTAGCTTTTGTTTCCGGCTCAGTAGGTGAAATGTTCCGACCATTTGCGTTAGCTATCACATTTAGTTTACTGGCTTCGCTTCTTGTTTCTATTACTGTTGTGCCAGCCCTTGCCTCAACATTCTTTAAAAATGGAATAAACATAAAGGGCAATGTTAATGAAGAAAATAAATTAGGAGGGATTAGTAAGGGATATAAACGAGTACTTGGTTGGTCACTTAATCATAAATGGCTTGTTCTTATTATTAGTATTGTTATATTAATTGCGAGTATAGGAATTGGTGCAGCTAAATTAGGAACAAGTTATATTTCTACAGGGGAAGATAAGTTTTTAGCGTTAACTTATACACCTAAACCAGGAGAAACTGAAGAAGCAGTACTTAAACATGCTGAAAAAGCTCAAAAATACCTTCAAAGTAAAGATAAAGTTAAAACAGTTCAATTTTCTGTAGGGGGACCTTCTCCAGCAGATCCAACGGGAAGTACGAATAGCATGGCTATTATGGTGGAATATGATTCGGATACGCCGCACTTTGAGGAAGAACCAGATAAAGTGGTTACACATCTTTCTAAAATGAAAAACCCAGGTAAATGGAAAAATCAAGACTTAGGTACAGGAGCTGGAAACAATTCAGTGGACGTAACTGTTAAAGGATCTTCTACTGATGCAATTAGAAGTACAGTAACTAAAGTTGAAAATAAAATGAAATCCATTAAAGGTGTAGCAGATGTCAATTCAGATTTATCACAAACCTATGATCAATATGAAATCAAAGTAGATCAAAATAAAGCAACAGATAAAGGTATTTCAGCTGCACAATTAGCATTGAATTTAAATGAGAACTTACCAGAAAAAACAATTACAACTGTTAAAGAAAATGGTAATAATATAGATGTAAAAGTAAAACAGAATAAACAAACAAATTGGTCTCAAAATAAACTAGAAAACATCGACTTACATGCACCAAGTGGAGAAACTGTTAAATTAAAAGATATTGCACGTCTAAACAAAACAACAACACCAAGTAAACTTGTTCAAGAAGATGGCGATTATGCTACAACAATTTCAGGTAAAATTACCGCTTCTGATGTTGGTGGAACTTCTAGTAAAGTGATGCGTGAAATCAATACAATTGATAAACCTAATAACGTTAAGTTTAATGTTGGTGGTGCAACAGATGATATTAATACAGCTATGAGCCAACTCGCTTTTGCAATGCTTATTGCTATTGTTATTGTGTATCTTGTGTTGGTTATCACATTCAAAGGTGGTTTAGCACCATTTACAATTCTATTCTCATTACCATTTACAGCTATTGGTATAGTATTTGCATTATTGATTACCGGAGAAACCATTTCAGTACCAAGTTTAATTGGTATGTTGATGTTAATTGGTATTGTTGTTACAAATGCAATTGTATTAATTGATAGAGTGATTTCAAATGAACAACAAGGTATGTTAATGAAAGAAGCTTTAATTGAAGCGGGTGGAACCCGAATTAGACCTATTTTGATGACTGCAGTTGCAACAATCGGTGCATTATTACCATTATTATTTGGGCAAAATAGTTCAATTCTAATTTCTAAAGGAATGGCCGCTACAGTCATAGGTGGATTAGTATCATCAACACTACTAACCTTAATCGTAGTGCCAGTTATCTATGAAATACTCTTTACTTTAAAAAACAAACTTACACGTAAATAAAGATAAATTTAGGATAAGTCAAAAAAAGCAATTGAGACGTATGCACATACGTTCAATTGCTTTTTTATTAATACATAGTAAAAGTTAAAATAATATATATTACAAAAATAATAATAGATATAATATTTAAAATTGAAACACCTTTATAATCGTTTTTAAGTGCTTTAAAAGCTGTAACTTCTACATTTCCTACAAGAAGAAGCAATACAACAAATACCCACCAATTTTCACTAGGAAATTGGATCGTAGTGATAGCTACTACAAATAATAATAATATTCCCATAATAAGACGTAAAATATGTACGAACATTGATTTCATTTTAAAAATACTGATATAACTTACAATAAGATACAGTATGGGTAATAAAATTAAGTATATTTTCACTTGATGACATCCTTTCTATTACGACTAATATCATAGCATTCATGAACTTTCATGCCTAGATATATTGAAAAATTATTTCTGATGTAATTTTGAACGTATGTCTGAAATTTCTTTTTCAATTTCTTCTAATTGTTTTACTAAAGGATCAATCTGTTGATTTAGTGATTCTTTTTTCTCTAAATCATTTTGTAAACGAATATAATCGTATTTAAGCTCAGCTAATTGTGATTCTAAGTCCATGTCTAGTCGAACTCCTTATTTATTAATATGATTAGTAATGATTATAGCATGAAACAAGTAACTTCTAAAAATACTGTTAATTGTGTTAGAGTAATTAGTTGTAATGGAATATTAGGGAAGAAGGGATGAATTGTGACTGAGCAATTTATAATCATTATTTTGTTAATTGCATTAGGTTACTTACTTAAACGTATTAATTTTATTAAGTCTGCAGATAGTCAAGTATTGTCTACGCTTGTATTGAATGTCACATTACCTTCTTTAGTTATTGTCAATTTAAATAGTGCGAATCTTGATTTATCATTTTCTATTTTACCAATTATGATGCTCATCTATGGCATATTGGCCAAAGTAATTATTGTTGCATTATTTAGAAAATATGATAATCATGTCAAGGGTTCAGTAGGTATGATGGCAGCGTCATTAAACATTGGTTTATTTGCTTATCCACTTGTAGAAACAATTTGGCCTGAAAATGGTATGATTTATTTTGGTATGGCCGATATCGGTGGGGCAATTATTATGTTTGGAGTCACTTACTTTGTAGGTAGTTATTACAGTGAAGGTAGTGATCAATTTAATTTCAAATTTTTAGGGAAAAAGTTAATTTCTTCAGTACCACTCGTTACTTATATTGTAATGTTTATACTTAATATGGCTAATATTCATTTACCAAAAGCTTCAATTGACTTTTTTACCATTATTTCTAAAGCGAACATGCCATTATCAATGATTTTACTTGGAATTATGTTGAGCTTCAGAATTGAAAAGCAATTTTTACCAATTGCAGTGAAATATTTAATTGTCCATTACGGACTTGGATGTATTGCTGGTTTATTAGTCCACTTTTTTTTACCAACATCGGATGATATGATTAAAACAACGTTATTAATTACATGGTTACTTCCTGTGGGTGTGGCAATTATTCCATATTCAATTCAATTTAAATATAAAACATTACCATTAGTTGGAATGGTTACTAATATTTCTATTGTGATAAGTATTATTATTATATATATTTATCAAGCTATCTTTGTATAAAAACTATATATATATGAAAAAAGCAAGCGATTTTTAATCATCGCTTGCTTTTTTACTTTATAGTATGATTACCCTTTTCCACCCATAAATGCAGGATAGTTCATCATACCACCATCAACATATAATGTTGTTCCATGAACATAACTAGCTAAATTAGAAGCTAAGAACAATGCACCGTTTGCTACATCTTTTGCATCACCGATTTCTCTAGCTGGAATCATTTCTAATGTTTCGGCACGTGTTTTTGGATCAGAGAATTTTTCTTTTGTATGCTCAGTCACAACGGCACCTGGAGAGATATTATTAATACGAATACCGTGTTGGGCATATTCCATTGACATTGTTTCCATCATTAACTTAAGACCGCCTTTACTTGCAGCATAGTTAACGTAATTTGGCCAAGGAATGGTATCATGCACGCTTGAAGTATTAATAATAATACCTTTCTTATCTTCTTTTAAAAATTGTTTTACCGCTTCACGTGAACCAATAAATGCACCAGTTAAGTTAATATCAAGAACTTTTTGCCATTCAGCCATAGACATTTCATGACTTGGAGTGGCTTTTTCAAAACCAGCATTATTAATCATGATATCAATTGTTCCAAATTCTTTAACAGCCGTTTCTACTAATCGTTTCACATCTTCTTCGACTGAAACATCGGCTTGCACCGTAATTGAGTCACCGCCAGATTTTTTGATTGTTTCTTGAAGGGCATCAAGTTCTTTCATATGACTTTCTGATCTATAATTTAAGACTACTTTCGCTTTTTCTTTACCAAAAACTTCCGCCATTGCTTTTCCTATGCCACTGCCAGAGCCAGTAATAACAACAACTTTATTTTCTAATTCAGAAAACATTGTATGACCTCCTCAATATACTTATTTTAAGTTTCCTAATATAATTGCTGCGATGATAATCAACGCAATACCTGACCAAATCCCAATCATTTGGCGTCGATCTTTTTTCTCACCTAATAAGAATATACCACCAAGAGTAGAAACTATAACTAATAATTGTGATAATGAGAAACTTGTTGCTACACCAACTTTAGGTTGAGAATAGAACATAAATAAGTTACCTATTCCCCAAACAATCCCTGGAATAATATTAAGTGTGGTAGATTTAATATTTGTTTCATGTCTCATTGAAAGTAAAAATCCACCAATAGCCATACCAACTGATTGGAAGAATAAGGCATCAGTACCATTTACGCCAAATATATTCCCGATTACTACATAACCTACATAACCTAATGTACCTACAACTAGAATCACCATTGCTTTACTAAAATTAGGATCTTTTGTAGAACGCTCATTTTTTCCTTTTAGTGATGTAAGGGCAATCCCTGTTACTAATAAAACCATTGCAATAAGTCCTAAAGTAACTTGTAATCCAGTACTCCATTCACCTAAAAAGATAGCACTAAATAAAGTTGTACCTACTAATTGTAAACCAGTAGAAATAGGCATTGTTTTAGATACGCCGACAAGGTTAACAGATTGTAATTGAGTTCCTTGACCGAATGCCCACATTGCACCAGAAATTAACCCTACAATGATGACAGTAGGGTTATCAAATTGTGCATGACCTGTAAGAAGTAAGATTAAACCAATAACCAATGTACCTAACGTTGTACCTCTAATTTGATTGTATGGACCTCCTCCTACAAATACATTGATTAATACGAGACTTCCCCAAAATAATGCAGGTAATAAGGCGATTAATATGTTAATAATCTGCATTTATTACTCACTCTCCTTTTCAAAAATAAGTGCTTTCCTTTCCATAACACTTGGTGAATATTTTATATTATTTGTGATTGATATAAAACGCAATTGCTCATTTTTTTATAAAATATAAAAGACTAATATTATAAAAATGTATAGCCTAAGTATTTTAGTAAGCTGAATTTAATATAGGAGTTTTACTTTAAATTAATAAGTTGAGATGGAAAGTAACACTATTGCTATACATGTTACAATATTAAACGTATGAAAATAAAAAGTAAGAATGCGAAAGGAAATTTGAATGAAATCATTAATTCTAGCGGAAAAACCCTCAGTAGCGAGAGATATTGCAGAAGCACTAAATATTAAAGAAAAACATAATGGATATATTGCAAATCATTGCTATATAGTGACATGGGCTTTAGGTCATTTAGTAACAAATGCGCAACCAGAACATTATGATAAAACATATAAAGAATGGAAATTAGAAGATTTACCTATATTACCTAAGCAAATGCATACTGTGGTCATAGGTAAGACAAGTAAACAATTTAAAATTGTAAAATCTTTAATATTAAATAAAGATGTGAAAGACATTATTATTGCTACAGATGCTGGACGTGAAGGAGAACTGGTAGCACGTCTCATCTTAGATAAAGTAAAAAATAAAAAGCCAATTAAACGTTTATGGATTAGTTCGGTGACTAAAAAAGCAATACAACAAGGCTTTAAACATTTAAAAGATGGACGTGAATATAATCACTTGTATCAAGCAGCTCTTGCACGAAGTGAAGCGGACTGGATAGTGGGTATTAATGCTACTAGAGCACTGACAACTAAATATGATGCTCAACTTTCATTAGGAAGAGTACAAACACCAACGATTCAACTGGTTTATCATCGACAACAAGAAATTAATCATTTTAAACCTCAAAAGTATTACACACTTTCTTTAAATGTAAATGACGCTATATTTGATATTCAAACGAATCAAAGATTTACTAATAAAGAAGAAATACAAAAATTATCTAAAAAAATAGAAGGACAATCAGGTCAGATTGAAGATGTTTCAATTAATCAAAAAAAATCTTACGCAAAACCTTTATATAATTTAACTGATTTACAACAAGCATCATACCAGCGATTTAAAATGGGACCCAAAGAAACTTTAAATACCTTACAGAGTCTTTATGAACGTCATAAACTATTAACATATCCAAGAACAGATTCTAACTACTTGTCTAACGATATGACAGATACCATACAAGAACGTCTCCAAGCCTTATTAGCGACTGATTATAAATCACATGCTCGTCAGTTATTGACTAAGTCATTTACAACTAAGATGCATATTTTTAATAATCAAAAAGTGTCAGACCATCATGCGATTATCCCAACTGAAATTAGACCCAACTTTGATACATTAACTAACAGAGAAACAAAACTATATTTAATGGTTGCACAACGATTTTTAGAAACATTAATGGATCCTTATCAGTATGAAGCGACACAGGTTATTTTAAAAGTAGGAGAATATCAATTTAAACATGCCAAAAACGTCACACGTAAATTAGGATTTAAAGCACTTAGTAACAATGATTCAACTGCTAATAAGACTATCACTTTTAGCAAGGATGAGACCTATCATGTACAACAAGTCAAAGTAAGCGAACATGAAACAACACCTCCTGAATATTTCAATGAAGGTAGCTTACTTAAGGCGATGGAAAACCCACAAAATTATATTCAATTGAATGACAAAAAGTACGCTAATACCCTTCATAAGACGGGAGGAATTGGAACAGTAGCGACGCGTGCAGATATTATTGAAAAACTATTCAATATTAATGCAATAGAATCAAAAGATGGAAAATTAAAAGTGACATCTAAAGGAAAACAAATATTAGAGCTTTCTCCTAAAGCGCTGACTTCTCCTTTAATGACTGCAGAATGGGAAGAAAAATTACTTTCTATTGAGAAAGGTAAATATAACGCTAAACAATTTATTAATGAGATGAAAGATTTTACTAAAGAAATTGTTGGGCAAATCAAACATAGTGATCAAAAATATAAACATGATAATTTAACTTCTACTGAATGTCCCAATTGCGGTAAATTTATGATAAAAGTAAAAACTAAAAACGGTCAAATGCTAGTGTGTCAAGACCCTAGCTGTCACACTAAAAAGAATATTCAACGTAAAACGAATGCACGTTGTCCTAACTGTAAAAAGAAAATGACATTGTTTGGAAGAGGAAAAGAAGCGGTCTACCGATGTGTATGCGGTCATACTGAAACCCAAGCACAAATGGATCAACGATTGAAAAATAAAAATAATGGTAAAGTTTCTAAAAAAGATATGAAAAAATATATGAATAATCATGATGAATTGGATAATAATCCTTTTAAAGATGCATTAAAGAACTTAAAATTTTAACTAAAATCGAACTTATAATGAAATAAGTCGATAAAAGTTCGCTTTTAGTATTGTTTTTTTAAGTAAGTAATATTAAACTATTAAAGTATTTCAAAAAAAGGAGTTTAAAGCTGTGAAAAAATACTTCCAATTCGACGAGTATGGTACTAACTACAAAAGAGAAATCATCGGTGGTATCACAACTTTCTTATCAATGGCTTATATATTAGCCGTGAATCCTCAAGTCTTAAGTTTAGCAGGTGTTAAAGGTATATCTGGTGATATGAAAATGGATCAAGGTGCCATTTTTGTAGCGACAGCATTAGCAGCCTTTGTAGGATCTTTATTCATGGGACTGATTGCAAGATATCCGATTGCGCTTGCCCCAGGGATGGGGTTAAATGCGTTCTTTGCATTTACAGTTGTTTTAACAATGGGAATTCCTTGGCAAATCGGTTTAACAGGTGTGCTGTTTTCAGGTATATTCTTTGCGATATTAACAGCAACTGGATTGAGGGAAATAATTATTAATGCAATACCCTATGAAATGAAAATGGCGGTTTCGGCAGGTATAGGGCTATTTATTACTTTTGTAGGTTTACAAAGTGCAGGTATTATTGTAAAAAATGATTCAACGCTTGTAACATTAGGTCATTTAACTAAACCATCAGTACTTTTAGCTATATTTGGGATTGCTATAACAATCATTTTATATGCTAGAAAGGTTCCAGGTTCAATCTTTATTGGTATGATTATAACTGCAATTGTAGGGATGATTACGGGTCAAATTCATACACCATCAGGTATTGTAGGTAAAATTCCAAGTATTACACCTACATTTGGAGCAGCTTTTGAAGCATTTAAAGATCCAGGCCAATTATTTACAATCCAATTTCTTATTGTTATTTTAACGTTCTTCTTTATTGATTTCTTTGATACTGCAGGTACTTTAGTAGCAGTAGCAACCCAAGCAGGTATAATGAAAGACAATAAATTACCAAGGGCTGGAAGAGCATTATTTGCAGACTCGCTTGCTACAATTGTTGGAGCTATTTTTGGTACAACAACAACAACCTCTTATATTGAATCTACTTCTGGTGTTGCAGTAGGAGCACGTACAGGTTTTGCAAGTATCATAACTGGTTTTTGTTTCTTATTAGCATTATTCTTTAGTCCGCTAATCGAAGTCGTTACAAGTGCAGTAACAACACCAGCGTTAGTTGTAGTTGGTATTTTAATGGCGGCAAACTTTGCTGAAATTAATTGGAAAAAATTTGAAGTAGCAGTACCAGCATTCATTACAATCATTATGATGCCTTTATCATATTCAATTGCTACAGGTATTGCATGTGGGTTTATCTTCTATCCAATAACAATGTTAATTACTAAAAAACATAAAGAAGTTCATCCTATCATGTATGTATTAATGGTATTATTTATTTTATACTTCGTGTTTGTACACGGTTAGACATAAAAAGACACATTTAATTTTTGAATTAAATGTGTCTTTTTAATATTGAAATTATTAATTATTTTTATCATCTTTTTTGTATTGTGTATAAATAACTTTAGAATCTTTATTAGGAATGTAAGTTGGGGCGTTGAGTACAACAAATATAAAGAATACCATTAAGAAAAATAGTATCCAATGCGTAAACATACCAATAATAGGTAGAAAAGCAACAAATGATCCAATTAATCCAATAAATGGAATCATTGCCATTGGCTTAATTGTGTTTTGAGAATCTACTAATAGAATGATTCCTAAAATAAGATAAAGTAAAGCATTTAATAATAAAGGTTGCCAACCAAACCCAAGAATAACTGAGCCTCCTAAAAAAGGAATACCATAGAAAAATTCACTAGCTATTAAGAAGATACTAATAATTGCTAAAGTAAGTTTCACATTTCTTTTCATTTATATTATATTCACCTCCGATAAAGTTCATGAATTTTAAAATAAATTAGCATTAAAAATGTATAGCTATAATTTCAAAATTCATTACTCTCTATATCTATTATAAAGGTTTATAGAAAAAAGGGAAAAAATTTACTCAAAATGGTTGAACTACATAAAAATTTCCAGTACAATACTTAAGTATGTGTTAGACGTAAATAAAAAAAGTTAAAGAAAAACCTTGATTTATCAGTGTTTTTCTTGTAACATATTTAATGTTGGACTTGAAGAAAGCGATGAAGCGAAAGGTTACTGACACACCCGGCCGCTTTGCCATGGCGTTGTGTGAGATAGTTTTCGTGGAGAAGTCTATCACTTCAATGTAGACGAACAAGGAGGGAAAATTATGGCAAAACAAAAAATCAGAATCAGATTAAAAGCTTATGATCACCGTGTAATTGATCAATCAGCAGAAAAGATTGTTGAAACTGCTAAACGTTCTGGTGCAGATGTATCTGGACCAATTCCGTTACCAACAGAAAAATCTGTTTATACAATTATTCGTGCGGTGCACAAGTATAAAGATTCTCGTGAACAATTCGAACAACGTACACACAAACGTTTAATCGACATTGTTAACCCAACACCAAAAACAGTTGATGCTTTAATGGGCTTAAACTTACCATCTGGTGTAGACATCGAAATTAAATTATAATAGATCAATTTAGGAGGTGGACTTTCGATGACCAAAGGAATCTTAGGAAGAAAAATTGGGATGACACAAGTATTCGGAGAAAACGGTGAATTAATCCCTGTTACAGTAGTAGAAGCAAATCAAAACGTAGTATTACAAAAGAAAACTGAAGAAGTTGATGGCTACAATGCTATCCAAGTAGGTTTTGCAGACAAACAAGCATATAAAAAAGATGCTAAATCAAATAAATATGCAAATAAACCAGCTGAAGGTCACGCTAAAAAAGCTGGCGCAGCACCTAAGCGCTTCATTCGTGAATTCAGAAACGTTAATGTTGATGAATACGAAGTAGGTCAAGAAGTCACAGTAGATACTTTTGAAGCTGGAGACATTATTGATGTTACAGGAACTTCAAAAGGTAAAGGTTTCCAAGGTGCAATTAAACGTCATGGTCAAGGTCGTGGACCAATGGCTCACGGTTCTCATTTCCACAGAGCACCAGGTTCAGTAGGTATGGCTTCAGATGCTTCAAGAGTATTTAAAGGTCAAAAAATGCCTGGACGTATGGGCGGTAACACAGTTACAGTTCAAAACTTAGAAGTTGTTCAAGTTGATACTGATAACAATGTTATTTTAGTAAAAGGTAATGTACCTGGACCTAAAAAAGGTTTTGTAGAAATTAAATCTTCAATTAAAAAAGGTAATAAATAATAAGTAGCGAAAGGAGGAAAAAGCATAATGGCTAATTATGATGTATTAAAAGTAGACGGATCAAAATCTGGTTCAGTTGAATTAAGCGATTCAGTTTTCGCAATCGAACCAAACAACAGTGTTCTTTTCGAAGCAATCAATTTACAACGTGCTTCTTTACGTCAAGGTACACACGCAGTGAAAAATCGTTCAGCTGTTCGTGGTGGTGGACGTAAACCATGGAGACAAAAAGGTACAGGACGTGCACGTCAAGGTACAATCCGTGCTCCACAATGGCGTGGTGGTGGTATCGTTTTCGGACCAACTCCAAGAAGCTATTCATACAAAATGCCTAAGAAAATGCGTCGTTTAGCATTACGTTCTGCATTATCTTTCAAAGTTCAAGAAAACAACTTTACAATCGTTGATACTTTTGGTTTTGATGCACCAAAAACAAAAGAATTTAAAAATGTTTTAACTACACTTGAACAACCTAAAAAAGTGTTAGTAGTAACAGAAAACGAAGATGTAAATGTTGAATTATCTGCACGTAATATTCCTGGCGTACAAGTAAGTACTGCTCAAGGATTAAACGTATTAGATATCACTAGCGCTGACAGTGTAATCATTACTGAATCAGCTGCGAAAAAAGTTGAGGAGGTGCTCGGATAATGGAAGCTAGAGATGTTCTTAAGCGCCCCGTAATCACTGAAAAATCTTCTGAAGCAATGGCTGAAGATAAATATACTTTTGACGTAGATACTCGTGCTAACAAAACTCAAGTTAAAATTGCAGTTGAAGAAATTTTCGACGTTAAAGTTGAAAGTGTAAATATCATCAACTACAAACCAAAGAAAAAACGTATGGGCCGTTATCAAGGCTATACAAATAAAAGAAGAAAAGCGATTGTAAAACTTAAAGAAGGTTCAATCGACTTATTCAACTAAAATAAAATAATATTACCATTAAGGAGGTAAGCGACAATGGCTCTTAAAAAATATAAGCCAATTACAAATGGTCGTCGTAATATGACTACGTTAGACTTCGCTGAAATCACGAAGACTACACCTGAAAAGTCATTATTACAACCGCTACCGAAAAAAGCGGGTCGTAACAATCAAGGTAAATTAACAGTTCGTCACCATGGTGGAGGACATAAACGTCAATATCGTGTAATTGACTTCAAACGTAATAAAGACGGAATCACTGCTAAAGTTGATTCAATTCAATATGATCCAAACCGTTCAGCTAACATTGCTTTATTAGTATATGCTGATGGTGAAAAACGTTACATTATTGCACCAAAAGGATTACAAGTAGGCCAAACAGTTGAAAGTGGT
Organism: Staphylococcus sp. HMSC034C12; assembly: GCF_001835895.1. Lineage (NCBI taxonomy): Bacteria > Bacillati > Bacillota > Bacilli > Caryophanales > Staphylococcaceae > Staphylococcus > Staphylococcus sp. HMSC034C12. Next base: position 103,065 of record NZ_KV826358.1, read on the forward strand.
GCTGAAGCAGATATCAAAGTTGGTAATGCTTTACCATTACAAAATATTCCAGTTGGTACTGTAATTCATAATATCGAATTAAAACCTGGTAAAGGTGGACAAATTGCTCGTTCAGCAGGTGCAAGTTCACAAGTACTTGGTAAAGAAGGTAAATATGTATTAATCAGATTACGTTCTGGTGAGGTACGTATGATTTTATCTACTTGCCGTGCTACAATCGGTCAAGTTGGTAACTTACAACATGAACTTGTTAACGCTGGTAAAGCTGGTCGTTCAAGATGGAAAGGTATCCGTCCAACAGTTCGTGGTTCTGTAATGAACCCTAACGATCACCCACACGGTGGTGGTGAAGGTCGTGCTCCTATCGGTAGACCATCTCCAATGTCACCATGGGGTAAACCAACGCTTGGTAAGAAAACACGTCGCGGTAAAAAATCATCTGATAAACTTATCGTTCGTGGACGTAAGAGAAAATAATAACAACTTATTTGAGTGTGCGGCTTAACAGCTGCACGCACACAATAAGAAGGGAGGCGCCCAAATGGCTCGTAGTATTAAAAAAGGACCTTTCGTTGATGATCATTTAATGAAAAAAGTAGAAGCTCAAGACGGAAGTGAAAAGAAACAAGTAATCAAAACATGGTCACGTCGTTCTACAATTTTCCCAAATTTCATCGGTCATACTTTTGCAGTATATGATGGTCGTAAACATGTACCTGTTTATGTAACTGAAGATATGGTTGGTCACAAATTAGGTGAATTTGCTCCAACTCGTACATTTAAAGGACATGCAGCTGACGATAAAAAAACTAGTAGATAATAATATATATAAGTAGAGGAGGATATCCTAATGGAAGCAAAAGCGGTTGCTAGAACAATCAGAATCGCACCTCGTAAAGTAAGATTAGTTCTTGACTTAATTAGAGGTAAAAATGCTGGAGAAGCTATTGCTATTTTAAAATTAACTAATAAAGCTTCATCACCAGTAATTGAAAAAGTATTAATGTCCGCTTTAGCAAATGCTGAACATAACTATGACATGAATACAGATGAATTAGTTGTTAAAGAAGCATATGCAAATGAAGGACCAACTTTAAAACGTTTCCGTCCACGTGCACAAGGTCGTGCAAGTGCAATCAACAAACGTACAAGCCACATTACAATCGTCGTAAGTGACGGTAAAGAAGAAGCTAAAGAAGCTTAATAACTATTTAAGGAGGGAATACTGTGGGTCAAAAAATTAATCCTATCGGACTTCGTGTTGGAGTTATCCGTGATTGGGAAGCTAAATGGTACGCTGAAAAAGATTTCGCTTCTTTATTACACGAAGATTTAAGAATCCGTAAATTCATTGATAACGAATTAAAAGAAGCGTCAGTTTCTCACGTTGACATTGAACGTGCTGCTAACCGTATTAACATCGCAATCCACACTGGTAAACCTGGTATGGTAATTGGTAAAGGCGGTTCAGAAATTGAAAAACTTCGTAATAAATTAAATAACTTAACTGATAAAAAAGTACACATCAACGTTGTGGAAATTAAAAAAGTTGATATGGATGCTCGTTTAGTAGCAGAAAATATCGCACGTCAATTAGAAAATCGTGCTTCATTCCGTCGTGTACAAAAACAAGCTATTACAAGAGCTATGAAACTTGGTGCAAAAGGTATCAAAACTCAAGTATCAGGTCGTTTAGGCGGAGCTGACATTGCTCGTGCTGAACAATATTCAGAAGGAACTGTTCCACTTCATACTTTACGTGCTGACATTGATTATGCACATGCTGAAGCAGACACTACTTATGGTAAATTAGGTGTTAAAGTATGGATTTATCGTGGTGAAGTTCTTCCTACTAAGAATACTAGTGAAGGAGGAAAATAATAATGTTACTACCAAAACGTGTTAAATATCGTCGTCAACATCGTCCAAAAACAACTGGTCGTTCTAAAGGCGGTAACTTTGTAACATTTGGTGAGTATGGTTTACAAGCTACAACAACTTCTTGGATCACATCTCGTCAAATCGAATCTGCTCGTATCGCTATGACACGTTACATGAAACGTGGCGGGAAAGTTTGGATTAAAATCTTCCCACATACGCCTTACACTAAAAAACCTTTAGAAGTACGTATGGGTGCTGGTAAAGGTGCTGTTGAAGGCTGGATCGCAGTTGTAAAACCAGGTCGTATTTTATTTGAAATCGCTGGTGTATCTGAAGATGTAGCTCGTGAAGCATTACGTTTAGCAAGTCACAAACTTCCAGTAAAAACTAAGTTTGTAAAACGTGAAGAATTGGGTGGTGAAACAAATGAAAGCTAAGGAAATTAGAGACTTAACCACTTCAGAAATCGAAGAACAAATCAAATCTTCAAAAGAAGAGCTTTTTAACCTACGCTTTCAGTTAGCTACAGGTCAATTAGAAGAAACTGCACGTATTCGTACAGTTAGAAAAACAATTGCACGTCTAAAAACTGTTGCTCGTGAAAGAGAAATTGAACAAAGTAAAGCTAATCAATAAAGTATAAGAAAGAGGAGGTTACAAAAGTGAGTGAAAGAAACGATCGTAAAGTTTATGTAGGTAAAGTTGTTTCTGATAAAATGGACAAAACAATTACTGTACTTGTTGAAACTTACAAAACACACAAATTATACGGTAAACGAGTAAAATACTCTAAAAAATATAAAACTCATGATGAAAACAATTCAGCTAAATTAGGAGATATTGTTAGAATTCAAGAAACTCGTCCTTTATCAGCATCAAAACGTTTCCGTTTAGTAGAAATTGTTGAAGAATCAGTAATTATTTAATACAAGATTAGAGATAAGGGAGGTTTAACTAATGATCCAACAAGAAACGCGTTTAAAAGTAGCAGACAACTCTGGTGCTCGTGAAGTACTTACAATCAAAGTATTAGGTGGATCTGGTCGCAAAACAGCGAACATTGGCGATATCATCGTATGTACTGTTAAAAATGCAACACCAGGTGGCGTTGTTAAAAAAGGCGACGTTGTGAAAGCTGTTGTTGTTAGAACTAAATCAGGCGTACGTCGTAACGATGGTTCTTATATCAAATTTGATGAAAATGCATGTGTCATTATTCGTGATGACAAAGGCCCACGTGGTACTCGTATCTTTGGTCCTGTTGCTCGTGAATTACGTGAAGGTAACTTCATGAAAATCGTATCATTAGCACCAGAAGTACTATAATTTATTAAAACCATAATATTTAAGGAGGTGCCCACATGCATATCAAAAAAGGTGACAACGTTAAAGTTATCGCAGGTAAAGATAAAGGTAAAGAAGGTAAAGTAATCGCTACTGAACCTAAAAAAGACCGCGTCGTTGTGGAAGGTGTTAACGTTATTAAAAAACACCAAAAACCAACTCAATTAAATCCTGAAGGTGGAATCTTAGAAACAGAGGCAGCAATCCATGTTTCTAACGTACAATTATTAGATCCTAAAACAAATGAACCAACTCGTGTTGGTTACAAATTTGTAGATGGTAAAAAAGTTCGTATCGCTAAAAAATCTGGCGAAGAAATCAAATCTAATAATTAATAACTAGTTGAAAGGAGGATCCACTTTGAACCGTTTAAAAGAAAGATATAATACTGAAGTTACTCAAAACTTAGTTAAAAAATTCAACTATAGTTCAGTAATGGAAGTACCAAAAATCGAAAAAATCGTTGTAAATATGGGTGTTGGTGATGCAGTTCAAAACTCTAAAGTGTTAGATAATGCTGTTGAAGAGTTAGAATTAATCACTGGACAAAAACCATTAATCACTAAAGCAAAAAAATCAGTTGCAACATTCCGTTTACGTGAAGGTATGCCAATCGGTGCAAAAGTAACACTTCGCGGAGAAAGAATGTATGAATTCTTAGATAAATTAATCGCAGTTTCATTACCTCGTGTACGTGACTTCCAAGGTGTTTCTAAAACAGCTTTCGATGGTCGTGGTAACTACACTTTAGGAATTAAAGAACAATTAATTTTCCCAGAAATCGATTATGATAAAGTAAGTAAAGTAAGAGGAATGGATATTGTTATCGTAACAACTGCTAACACTGACGAGGAAGCTCGTGAATTGTTAACAAACTTCGGTATGCCATTTCGTAAATAATCTCTAAAAGGAGGCTAATTAAGTGGCTAAAACTTCTATGGTTGCTAAGCAACAGAAAAAACAAAAATATGCAGTACGTGAATATACTCGTTGTGAACGCTGTGGTCGTCCACATTCTGTATATCGTAAATTTAAATTATGCCGTATTTGTTTCCGTGAATTAGCTTATAAAGGCCAAATTCCTGGCGTACGTAAAGCTAGCTGGTAAGATAAAAGAGTTTGAAAGGAGGCAACAATAAATGACTATGACAGATCCAATCGCAGATATGCTTACTCGTGTAAGAAACGCAAACATGGTGCGTCACGAGAAATTAGAATTACCTGCATCAAATATTAAAAAACAAATTGCTGAAATCTTAAAAAATGAAGGTTTCATTAAAAACGTAGAATACGTTGAAGATGATAAACAAGGTGTTATTCGTTTATTCTTAAAATATGGTCAAAATAATGAACGTGTTATCACAGGATTAAAACGTATCTCAAAACCAGGTTTACGTGTATATGCTAAAGCGAACGAAGTGCCTAAAGTATTAAATGGTTTAGGTATCGCATTAGTTTCAACTTCTGAAGGTGTTATCACTGATAAAGAAGCTAGAAAACGTAACGTTGGTGGAGAAATCATCGCATACGTTTGGTAATAATAAATAAGGAGGTGCCATAACATGAGTCGTGTTGGTAAGAAAATTATTGACATCCCTAGTGACGTTACAGTAACTTTTGACGGACAAACAGCTACTGTAAAAGGTCCTAAAGGTGAATTAACTAGAACTTTTGATGAAAGAATGACTTTTAAACAAGATGAAAACACTCTAGAAGTTGTAAGACCTACTGATTCTAAAGAAGATAGAACAGTTCACGGTACAACTCGTGCGTTATTAAATAATATGGTACAAGGTGTTTCTCAAGGTTTTGTTAAAACTCTTGAACTTGTTGGTGTAGGTTACCGTGCTCAAATGCAAGGTAATGACTTAGTATTAAACGTTGGTTACTCTCATCCTGTTGAAATTAAAGCTGAAGATGGCATTACTTTCGCAGTAGAGAAAAATACAACTGTTACAGTATCTGGTGTATCTAAAGAACAAGTTGGAGCTATCGCTTCTAATATTCGTTCAGTAAGACCTCCAGAACCTTATAAAGGAAAAGGTATCCGTTACCAAGGTGAATATGTTCGCCGTAAAGAAGGTAAAACTGGTAAATAATAGATAACTCTCTAAAGAAAGGAGTAATACAATGATCAGTAAAATTGATAAAAACAAAGTGCGTTTGAAAAGACATGCTCGTGTGCGTACTAAATTATCAGGTACAGCTGAAAAACCACGTTTAAATGTATACCGTTCAAACAAACATATTTATGCACAAATTATTGATGATGTTAAAGGTGAAACTTTAGTACAAGCTTCATCTCAAGATAAAGATATCGCTAGTGATTCTACTTCTAAAGTTGATTTATCAACTAAAGTTGGTGAAGTAATCGCTAAAAAAGCTTCAGATAAAGGTATCAAAGAAATCGTATTTGATCGTGGTGGCTATTTATATCATGGTCGCGTTAAAGCGTTAGCTGAAGCTGCGAGAGAAAACGGATTAGAATTTTAATTTAAAGGAGGGACAAATACATGGCTCGTAGAGAAGAAGAAACGAAAGAATTTGAAGAACGCGTTGTTACAATTAATCGTGTTGCTAAAGTTGTTAAAGGTGGACGTCGTTTCCGTTTCACTGCATTAGTAGTAGTAGGAGATAAAAATGGTCGTGTAGGTTTCGGTACTGGTAAAGCTCAAGAGGTACCAGAAGCTATTAAAAAAGCTGTAGAAGCAGCTAAAAAAGATTTAGTAGTAGTTCCACGTGTAGAAGGAACAACTCCTCACACTATCACTGGCCGTTATGGTTCTGGTAGCGTATTTATGAAACCAGCTGCACCTGGTACAGGAGTTATCGCTGGTGGTCCAGTACGTGCCGTATTAGAATTAGCAGGTATCACTGATATCTTAAGTAAATCATTAGGTTCAAATACACCTATCAACATGGTACGTGCGACATTAAATGGTTTACAAAACCTTAAAAACGCTGAAGATGTTGCGAAATTACGTGGCAAATCAGTAGAAGAATTATATAATTAAGGAGGGAAAATAAATAATGGCTAAATTACAAATTACCCTCACTCGTAGTGTTATTGGTCGTCCTGAAACACAACGTAAAACTGTTGAAGCGTTAGGTCTTAAAAAGACTAATAGTTCAGTAGTTGTTGAAGATAACCCTGCAATTCGTGGGCAAATCAACAAAGTTAAACACTTATTAACAGTTGAAGAAAAATAATTAAGGAGGTGCCTAAATAATGAAATTACATGAGTTAAAATCAGCTGAAGGTTCACGTCGTGTACGTAATCGTGTAGGTCGTGGTGCTGGTACAGGTAATGGTAAAACTAGTGGTCGCGGTCAAAAAGGTCAAAAAGCACGTTCAGGTGGTAGCGTAAGACCAGGATTTGAAGGTGGACAATTACCTTTATTCCGTCGTTTACCAAAACGAGGTTTCACTAACATTAATCGTAAAGAATATGCTATTGTTAACTTAGACCAACTTAATCAATTTGAAGATGGTACTGAAGTAACTCCAGCTTTATTAGTTGAAACTGGTGTGGTTAAGAATGAAAAATCTGGTATTAAAGTACTAGGTAATGGTTCACTTGATAAAAAATTGACAGTGAAAGCTCACAAATTCTCAGCTTCAGCGGTTGAAGCTATCGATGCTAAAGGTGGAGCACACGAGGTGATCTAATGTTTCAAACGTTTGTGAGCTTCTTTAAAACTAAAGAAGTTCGAAACAAGATTTTCTTCACATTAGCAATGTTAGTAATATTCAAAATAGGAACTTATATTCCGGCTCCTGGAGTTAATCCTGAGCCTTTTGAACAGCAAGGTTCTGATCAAGGTGTCGCTGCTCTTCTTAATACGTTTGGTGGCGGAGCCTTAAAGAACTTTTCTATCTTTGCTATGGGTATAATGCCGTACATCACTGCTTCTATCGTAATGCAATTATTACAAATGGACATTGTCCCTAAATTTACTGAATGGGCTAAACAAGGTGAAGTAGGTAAAAGAAAGCTTAGCAATGTAACACGTTATTTCGCTATCATATTGGCATTTATACAGTCAATTGGTATGGCATTTCAATTTAATAACTATTTAGGCGGTAAATTGATTATTCATCAATCTGTCATGAGTTATTTATTGATTGCTGTAGTTTTAACAACTGGAACTGCATTTTTAATTTGGCTTGGTGATCAAATTACACAGTTTGGTGTAGGTAATGGTATTTCAATCATTATCTTTGCAGGTATTTTATCAACGTTGCCATCATCAATTATCCAATTTGTGCAACAAGCATTTGTTGGTAATGACGATACAACGTTAGCATGGTTAAAAGTCATCGGTTTAATTGTTGGATTAATTTTATTAACAATTGGAGCGATTTATGTATTGGAAGCGAAACGTAAAATTCCAATTCAGTATGCTAAAAAACAATCTGCACAACGTTTAGGATCACAAGCAACATATCTACCTTTAAAAGTAAACTCTGCAGGGGTTATTCCAGTCATCTTTGCGATGGCATTCTTCTTATTGCCAAGAACATTAACATTGTTCTTCCCTAAAGCTGATTGGGCGCAAAATATTGCAGAATATGCTAACCCTTCAAACACTTATGGTATGATTGTTTATGTTATATTAATTATTGCATTTGCATATTTCTATGCCTTTGTTCAAGTTAATCCTGAAAAAATGGCTGACAACTTGAAAAAACAAGGTAGTTATGTACCAGGAATTAGACCTGGGGAACAAACAAAAAAATATATTACTAAAGTACTTTATCGCTTAACTTTTGTAGGCTCTATTTTCTTAGCAGTTATTGCTATTCTTCCAATTATAGCGACAAAATTTATGAATTTACCTCAATCAATTCAAATTGGTGGTACAAGTTTATTAATCGTTATTGGTGTAGCAATTGAAACTATGAAATCACTTGAAGCACAAGTGAGTCAAAAAGAATATAAAGGCTTTGGTGGTAGATAATTTGTAGGAGGGCAATTTATGAATATCATTTTAATGGGTTTACCTGGAGCTGGTAAAGGTACTCAAGCGAGTGAAATTGTTAAGAAATTCCCAATACCACATATATCTACTGGTGACATGTTCAGAAAAGCGATTAAAGATGAAACTGATTTAGGTAAAGAAGCTAAATCATACATGGATCGTGGAGAATTAGTCCCTGATGAAGTTACTGTAGGTATCGTTAAAGAAAGAATTTCTGAAGACGATGCAAAAAAAGGTTTCTTATTAGATGGATTCCCTAGAACGATTGAGCAAGCTGAGGCATTAAACAATATTATGTCTGAGCTTGACAGAAATATTGATGCTGTTATCAATATTGAAGTTCCTGAGGAAGAGCTAATGAATCGTCTTACAGGTCGTCGTATCTGTGAGAAATGTGGTACAACTTATCATCTTGTATTTAATCCTCCAAAGGTTGATGGTGTTTGTGATATCGATGGTGGAAAACTTTATCAACGTAAAGATGATAATCCAGAAACAGTATCTAATCGTTTAAGCGTTAATGTTAAACAATCTAAGCCAATTTTAGAGTACTACGATGAAAAAGGCGTATTGAAAAACATTGATGGTGCGAAAGATATTGACGAAGTAACCAAAGATGTCATTGATATCTTAGATCAATTAAAATAGTTCAACTAATGTGCGATCTAGATTTATGTGAACTTTGATTAGGTTTCTCTGGCAAGAATTTATTTTTTGAGTGTCGTATGACGATCATAATTCCCGCATTTTGTTAAACTTATAATAACTATTCACTATATTAGATTCGTATCGTTGAAGTTGTCTATTGACGATTACCTTACTATTGTAAAAAGGGGGAAGTTAATCAATGGCGAAACAAGATGTAATAGAATTAGAAGGTACAGTACTTGATACTTTACCAAATGCTATGTTTAAAGTAGAATTAGAAAATGGTCATGAAATTTTAGCACATGTAAGTGGTAAAATTAGAATGAATTATATTCGTATTCTACCTGGCGACAAAGTAACAGTAGAAATGTCTCCGTATGATTTATCACGCGGTAGAATTACGTATCGTTATAAATAATCGTCACTCCATAATATAGGGAGGTATAAAAATGAAAGTAAGACCATCAGTAAAACCTATTTGCGAAAAATGTAAAGTCATTAAACGTAAAGGTAAAGTTATGGTAATTTGTGACAATCCTAAGCACAAACAAAGACAAGGTTAATAAAAGAGAGGTGTAAAAATATATGGCACGTATTGCAGGAGTAGATATTCCACGTGAAAAACGCGTAGTTATTTCATTAACTTACGTATATGGTATCGGTACTTCAACAGCTAAAAAAATTGTTGAAGAAGCTAACGTATCAGCTGATACACGTGTAAAAGATTTAACAGATGACGAATTAGGTCGTATCCGTGAAGTAGTTGACGGTTATAAAGTAGAAGGTGACTTACGCCGTGAACAAAACTTAAACATTAAACGTTTAATGGAAATTTCATCATACCGTGGTATTCGCCACCGTCGTGGTTTACCAGTTCGTGGTCAAAAAACTAAAAACAATGCTCGTACTCGTAAAGGCCCAGTTAAAACTGTAGCTAATAAGAAAAAATAATAGGTAAAGGAGGCAAAATATAAATGGCACGTAAACAAGTATCTCGTAAACGTAGAGTTAAAAAGAATATTGAAAATGGTGTAGCACACATCCGTTCAACATTCAACAATACAATCGTAACTATCACTGATGAATTTGGTAATGCTTTATCTTGGTCATCAGCTGGTGCATTAGGTTTCAAAGGATCAAAAAAATCAACACCATTCGCTGCTCAAATGGCATCTGAAACTGCTTCAAAATCAGCAATGGAACATGGTTTGAAAACTGTTGAAGTAACAGTAAAAGGACCTGGACCAGGTCGTGAATCAGCTATTCGTGCATTACAATCAGCTGGTTTAGAAGTAACAGCAATCAGAGACGTTACTCCAGTACCTCACAACGGTTGTCGTCCACCAAAACGTCGTCGCGTATAATTTTTATTGATTGTTATTGTTACAAATCACTGAGCGAAACAATTTTAAAATTAATTCGACGTTATTAAGGAGGATTTTGTAAATGATAGAAATTGAAAAACCTAGAATTGAGACAATTGAAATTAGTGAAGATGCTAAATTCGGTAAGTTCGTTGTTGAACCACTTGAACGTGGCTACGGTACTACACTAGGAAACTCCTTACGTCGTATCCTACTATCTTCATTACCAGGTGCAGCCGTTAAGTACATCGAAATTGAAGGTGTTTTACACGAATTTTCAGCTATAGACAATGTTGTTGAAGATGTTTCTACAATTATTATGAACATCAAAAAATTAGCATTAAAAATCTATTCTGAAGAAGATAAAACATTAGAAATTGATGTGAGAGATGAAGGCGAAGTAACAGCAAGTGATATTACTCACGATAGTGATGTTGAAGTTCTAAACCCAGAACTTAAAATTGCAACAGTGTCTAAAGGTGGACATTTAAAAATTCGTCTTGTTGCTAATAAGGGTAGAGGTTACGCATTAGCAGAACAAAATAATACTAGTGATTTACCAATTGGTGTAATTCCTGTAGATTCACTATATTCACCTGTTGAACGTGTAAACTATACAGTTGAAAATACACGTGTAGGTCAAAGTAGTGATTTTGATAAATTAACTTTAGATGTTTGGACTAATGGTTCAATTACTCCACAAGAGTCTGTTTCATTAGCTGCTAAAATTATGACTGAACATTTAAATATTTTCGTTGGTCTTACAGATGAAGCGCAAAATGCTGAAATCATGATTGAAAAAGAAGAAGATCAAAAAGAAAAAGTACTTGAAATGTCTATCGAAGAATTAGACTTATCAGTACGTTCATACAACTGTTTAAAACGTGCAGGCATCAATTCTGTTCAAGAATTAGCGGACAAGTCTGAAGCTGATATGATGAAAGTGCGTAATTTAGGTCGTAAATCTCTTGAAGAAGTTAAATATAAATTAGAAGATTTAGGATTAGGTTTAAGAAAAGAAGATTAATAAGTTAAAGGAGGTTAACTCATGGGTTACAGAAAATTAGGTCGTACTTCTGATCAACGTAAAGCTATGTTACGTGACTTAGCTACATCACTTATCGTAAGTGAGCGTATTGAAACTACAGAAGCTCGTGCAAAAGAAGTTCGTAGTGTTGTTGAGAAATTAATCACTTTAGGTAAAAAAGGTGACTTAGCATCTCGTCGTAATGCTGCTAAAACATTACGTAATGTTGAAATCTTAAATGAAGATGAAACTACACAAACTGCACTTCAAAAATTATTTGGTGAAATTGCTGAACGTTATGCAGAACGTCAAGGTGGATACACTCGTATTCTTAAAGTAGGTCCTCGTCGTGGTGACGGTGCTGAATCAGTTATCATCGAATTAGTAGATTAATTTTATATATAAATACACTAACTACTTGTATTTAAAGCAAATGAGTGCAACGATAATGTTTGCCACATACAAATATTGTCTAGCTCAGAGTACCCCATCAACTAAATACTAATATAAAGCGTGAACTCAACTAAAATGTGATGGGGTGCGCGCTTTTTTAATTTTAATGAATCTATAATGATTAAAAAGAGTCGTGCTTTTGAGGCATGACTCTTTTTATATATAAAAGACGTTTACTCATGTACATCTAGTTTTTATTCATGTAAACTAATGTAGTAACTATTAATAAAGGAGGAAGGCTGTGAAAACTGATAATAACAATATCATCGAACTTAAACATGTACATTTTCAATATCAAAAAGATGCGGCCTTCACTTTAGAAGATGTGTCATTTAATATACCAAAACATCAATGGACATCCATTGTAGGACATAATGGTTCGGGGAAATCTACAATTGCAAAACTTATAGTTGGAATAGAACAAGCAACTGAAGGAGAAATTTTTTATAACAATCATTTAGTTACGCCTGATTATTTAAGAGAGGTTAGACGCCATATTGGTATTGTCTTTCAAAATCCAGAAAATCAATTTGTAGGTTCAATTGTGGAATATGATGTAGCTTTTGGACTCGAGAATCACGCAGTATCTCATGACAAAATGAAAGCAATCGTCATTCAATCTTTAGATAATGTAGATATGAAAGAATATATGGAATATGAACCACATTCTTTATCGGGAGGCCAAAAGCAACGCGTGGCTATTGCAGGAGTCTTAGCACTAAGTCCAGATGTCATCATTCTTGATGAAGCAACCTCTATGTTAGATCCCCAAGGTAAACAGTCTTTACTTTCATTAATTAGACAAGTTAAACAAGAGAAAAATTTAACGATTATTTCTATTACTCATGATTTAAGTGAAGCGTTAGAAAGCGACCATGTCGTCATTATGAATAAAGGCAAAGTTTACAAAGAAGGCAAGCCAAATTTTATTTTTTTAAATACACAGTATTTAGTAGAGATTGGCTTAGATTTACCATTTGCAATGAAAATGAATCAAAAGCTAGGCTTTAAAGATGAATTCACTACATATGAAGGGCTGGTTGATAAATTATGACCATTCAATTTAATCATGTTTCATATATTTATCAAAAAGGCACTCCTTATGAATATCAAGCCTTAAATGATATCAATCTCAAAATTGAGCAAGGTAAATACTATGCGATTGTTGGTCAAACAGGAAGTGGTAAATCCACACTCATTCAACATTTTAATGGGCTATTAAAACCAACAAAAGGTAGTATTACTTTTGATAATAAGGAGATTACTCATAAAACAAAAGACAAGCATCTACGAGAATTAAGACAACAAGTAGGTTTGGTTTTTCAATTTCCTGAATCACAATTGTTTGAAGATAGTGTGGAAAGAGAAGTGGCATTTGGTCCTAAAAATTTTAAGATGAATGTGGAACAAGTTAAGTCATATGCGTATCAGTTACTCTTAGATTTAGGTTTTGATCATCATATTATGGAACAATCGCCATTTGAAATGTCAGGTGGTCAGATGCGTAAAATTGCATTAGTTTCTATCCTTGCAATGAAACCGAATATAATTATTCTTGATGAGCCTACTGCTGGACTTGACCCAAAAAGTCGTCAGCAAGTGATGGAATTAATAAAATCAATTCAGGTCAATCATCATAAAACTGTCATATTAGTGTCACACGATATGAATGATGTGGCACGATATGCAGAAGAAATCATTGTAATGAGACAAGGGAAAGTAATAGAACAGTGCTCTCCTAAATCATTATTCAGACAACACGAAAAACTGAAAGATTGGCATATTGCATTGCCTGATGTAGTACAACTGCAATATGATGTTGAAGATAAATATCAAACCATGTTTAATGATATTGCCTTAAATGAAGATGAGTTTGTAACGTTGTATCAGGAGTGGCAAGAACATGAAAAATAAACTTATTATAGGACGTTATTTACCTAATAACTCTGTAATACATCGTCTTGATCCTAGAGCAAAGTTGATTTTTGTATTTGTATTTATTATTTTTATCTTTTTTGCTCATTCTTTTGCTACATTTGCTTGGGTAATATTATTAATTCTATGTTTTATGAAAATGGCTAAAATTCAATTTTGGTTTTTAATTAAAGGATTAACACCGATATTTTTCTTCTTAATCTTTACGTTTTTAATGCACATTTTCTTTACTCACGGTGGGACTACGCTATTAGAAATAGGTTTTATTAAAATTGATAGTACAGGGGTATTAGAAGGTATTTTTATTTCTTTAAGATTAATAACAATTGTTATGGTTGCAACAATTATGACATTATCAACAAGTCCAATTGACTTGACTGATGCTTTTGAAAAGTTAATGGCCCCATTGAAACTATTTAAAATTCCTGTGCATCAATTAAGTATGATTATGTCAATTGCTTTAAGGTTTATTCCAACATTGATGGATGAATTAGATAAAATTATTCTTGCTCAAAAATCAAGAGGTTCTGAAATCAGTTCGGGTAGTTTAATGACAAGAATTAAAGCTTTCATTCCATTAATGATACCGCTATTTATTTCTGCCTTTCAAAGAGCTGATGAATTAGCAATTGCAATGGAAGTTAGAGGATATGATGCTAATGTACAACGTACAAGTTATCGTAAGTTGTCATGGCATAAGAGAGATACTTTGAGTCTATTCAGTCTGATACCTATTGGAATGATATTATTTGTATTAAAATATATGGGAGTGTAAGACATTGCGCATACTAGTAAATATTGCGTATCAAGGACATGGATTTCTTGGTTTTCAAATTCAACAACAAGGTAGAACTGTTCAACAACAATTTGAAAAAATTTTAAAACGTATGCATCGTCGGCATGTGCGTATACATCCATCAAGTCGCACAGATCGTGGTGTGCATGCTTATGAACAGTATTTTCATTTTGACACAGAATTGAATATTGAGCCTAAACAATGGAAATATGCGATGAATAGTGCGTTACCTGAGGATATTTACGTGAATAGTGTAAAACAAGTAGATGACACGTTTCATTGTCGTTATGATTGTGTAGGTAAGAGATATCGCTATAAAGTGTATCAAGCGGAACATCGCAATCCATTTGAAAGTGGTCTTAAGACATTTATAAAAGATGACTTAGATTTAGATAAGATGAATGAAGCGGCTAAACACTTTATTGGAACTCATGATTTTACTGGATTTTGTTCACAAAAGACTGAAGTTGAAAGTAAAGAACGTACACTATACCAAAGTGAAGTTGTAAAAACGGACGAAGGTTTTGACTATATCGTCACAGGTTCTGGTTTCTTATATAATATGGTGCGCGTACTTGTAGCTTTTTTAATAGAAGTAGGTAAAGGGAAGCGACAACCTAACGAAGTTCCTGAACTGCTTAAAGCTAAAAATAGAGATAATGTCCCTTTTACAGCACCCGCTGAAGGATTATATCTTGAAAAGATATATTTAGATCCAGAAGCACTTAAAAATGACTTTGGTGAGGATATAAAAATACATTACAAAAAATCATTACAAAATGACTAATATGCATTGACAAATGGGCTTATAAAATATAAGATAGTTAACGGTATTGTTTTATATCATCCCACGATAAGCCCCGGAAACTTATTGTGTTACAAGATATATAAGCAGATTAGACAGGAATAAAATAAATGAACATTACGCTTTGAAATCGTAACAGAATGACCTAGATTGCAGGCCTCGTTCGTAGGTTCGACTGCGATGAGTACCTGTAATCTAAGACGAAGCATTTATTTTTAGGAGGATAATTATTATGCGTCAAACATTTATGGCAAATGAATCAAACATTGAGCGCAAATGGTATGTTATCGATGCTGAAGGCCAAACATTAGGTCGTTTATCATCAGAAGTAGCATCTATCTTACGCGGTAAAAATAAAGTAACTTATACACCACACGTTGATACTGGTGACTATGTAATCATCATCAACGCTGAAAAAATCGAATTAACTGGTAAAAAAGAACAAGATAAAGTTTACTACCGTCACTCAAATCACCCAGGTGGTATTAAATCAGTGACTGCTGGTGAATTAAAACGTAACAACCCTGCTCGTTTACTTGAAACTTCTATCAAAGGAATGTTACCAAGTTCACGTTTAGGTGAAAAACAAGGTAAAAAATTATTTGTATACAGTGGCGCTGAACACCCACACGCTGCACAACAACCAGAAAACTACGAATTACGTGGTTAATTAGAAGGAGGAAATTACATTGGCACAAGTTGAATATAGAGGCACAGGCCGTCGTAAAAACTCAGTAGCACGTGTACGTTTAGTACCAGGTGAAGGTAATATCACTGTTAACGATCGTGACGTACGCGAATACTTACCATTCGAATCATTAATCTTAGACTTAAACCAACCATTCGATGTTACAGAAACTAAAGGTAACTATGATGTATTAGTTAACGTATACGGTGGTGGTTTCACTGGACAAGCTCAAGCTATCCGTCATGGTATCGCTCGTGCATTATTAGAAGCTGACCCAGAATACAGAGGTTCTTTAAAACGCGCAGGTTTATTAACTCGTGACCCACGTATGAAAGAACGTAAAAAACCAGGTCTTAAAAAAGCACGTCGTTCTCCACAATTCTCAAAACGTTAATATTGGAATTGTTGCAAACTTGTTTGCTTACAAGTTCAGTATGCAAATTGCGTCAGCAATTTGTGTTCAATTAAAATGTTTAAAGCACTTCTCAACTTTGAGAAGTGCTTTTTTATATAAAAAAGGCTAGTAGTTCTAAGAAACACTAGCCACATGTCTATCTATTTATTTTTCATAACTTCATCAACCACTTCTGTCATGTCATTATGGATAACTAAACTTGCTTGTCTATCATACGGTGTAGCGTCTCTATTAATAATTACAAGATTGTCTCCTGTAAAGTTAGAAATAAAG
This sequence comes from Staphylococcus sp. HMSC034C12, assembly GCF_001835895.1. Classification (NCBI taxonomy): domain Bacteria; kingdom Bacillati; phylum Bacillota; class Bacilli; order Caryophanales; family Staphylococcaceae; genus Staphylococcus; species Staphylococcus sp. HMSC034C12. Next base: position 119,677 of record NZ_KV826358.1, read on the forward strand.
CCAGCAGCAGGTTGTACGACCAAGGATGAACCTAACACAATGACAGTATCTGCTTTTTGGATTTTATCTAATGCTCTAAAGACAGTAGGCTGATCGAGCATTTCGCCGTATAATACGATATCAGGGCGAATGACATCACCGCAGTTCTCACAATATCTTAATTTGTGTTCCATAACATATGATTTCGTATATTCTTTTCCACAATTGATGCAATAAAAGCGATTCAGTGTACCATGAATTTCATCAATATGTTCACTTCCAGCATCTTCATGTAACCCATCGATATTTTGGGTAATCACACCTAAAGATTTGCCTTCTTTTTCTAATTCTGCAATCCATTCATGAACGATATTAGGTTTTTTATCAGCTACTAGTAGTCGTTTATGATAAAAGTCGATAAAGCTTTCTTTATTATCATTTAAATGATCAACACTTAATAAATATTCAGGTGAATAACCCTCTTTTGAAATTTCATCAAATAATCCACCCATTGAACGGAAATCAGGTATGCCACTTGCAACTGATACACCCGCACCAGTAAAAAATACAATTTTGTTTGATTTATCAACAATTTCTTTTAATTTTTCGATTTTATTACTCAATCTGAGCACCTCGTTTATAATAATGACTAATATAACTTTTTTAAAATGAATTTTATACTATTATTACAACATATTTTTACCTTTATTTTCTAGTTTTAAAACAAGTAATAGTATAGAATGAAATTGCGCTTAAAATCTTTATGAGATATATGTGTTCATTTTATATGGACATGTTTAATAAAATAAGTTGGATGTGAGAATTTGAATGAATAAATACGATCGTTTAGAAGAAATTACTAAACTCGTAAATCAAAAAGGAACGGTTAGGACAAATGAAATCGTTGAGGATCTTAACGTATCTGATATGACAGTACGTCGTGATTTAGCTGAACTAGAAGAAAAAGGATTACTAACTAAAATACATGGCGGTGCACGTAGTAATTCAGCTTTTCAAATTAAAGAAAAGTCTCATCAAGAAAAGCACACAGAGAATATTGAAGAAAAACGTGCTGTCGCAAGGAAAGCTGTTAACTTAATTGAAGAAAACGATACGATTTTTTTGGGACCTGGAACAACAATCGAGTTACTGGCTCAATTAATAGATCGAGAGTCATTAACAGTGATTACGAATTGTTTTCCAGTATTTCAAATATTATTTGAAAAGCGTTCGCTAAATTTTAAAGTTTACTTATTAGGTGGAGAAATGAGAGAACTTACTGAATCATTTGTAGGTGAAATGACGAATACGCTCCTTAAAACAAAACGATTTAGTAAAATGTTTTTTAGTTGTAATGGAATAAAAGATGCAGATGTGCTCACTTCTACAATTGACGAAGCGTATACACAACAACTTGCACTTCATCGTTCACTTGAAAAGTACTTATTAATTGATACTTCAAAAATTGGAAAAGAAGATTTTACCCAATTATGTCATTTAGAAGATTTAACAGCAGTTGTTGTAGATAAAAATGATGAAGATAATGTACAAAAATTAAAAGCTTATACAGAAGTGATACATTAATTGAATGATACCAAGATTGTTTATTTAAACAATCTTGGTATTTTTTTAGATAATTGAACGCAATTAAACATAAAAACAAAACATTTTGTTTAAATAAACGAAATTTCAAACAATATTCGAACATTTATTGTTGATTATTTGTTTGTTTATGTTTATAATTTAGGTGTAAAGATTTGAAAGCGCTTTTTCAAACACATGTGTTTAATTATCTTATTTTCAAAGGAGAATCATTATGACAATTTTTATTGGTTCAGATGTCGCTGGTCAACGTCTTAAAGATGTTGTAAAAACATTTTTAAAAGAAAATAACCATGATGTAGTAGATGTAACAGAAGGAAAAGAATTAGACTTTGTTGATTCAACATTAGCAGTTGTACACGAAGTACAAAAGAACGATGATAATTTAGGAATTGCAGTGGATGCTTATGGTGCAGGTAGTTTTATTGTTGCTACAAAAGTAAAAGGAATGATTGCTGCTGAAGTATCAGATGAACGTTCAGCATATATGACACGTAGTCACAACAATGCACGCATGATTACGATGGGTGCTGAAATTGTAGGCGATACATTAGCTAAAAATATTGCTAAAGAATTTGTAAATGGACACTATGATGGCGGACGTCACCAAATCCGTGTAGATATGTTAAATAAAATGTGCTAATTGGAGGAATAAATAATGAAAATTGCTATAGGTTGCGATCACATTGTAACTGATACAAAAATGGAAGTTTCACAACACTTAAAAGCTCAAGGACACGAAGTTATTGATGTAGGTACGTATGATTTTACACGTACACATTATCCTATCTTCGGTAAAAAAGTAGGAGAAAAAGTTGCTAGTGGAGAAGCAGATTTAGGCGTATGTATTTGTGGTACTGGCGTTGGTATTAGTAATGCAGCAAACAAAGTCCCAGGTGTAAGAACAGCATTAGTACGTGATATGACATCAGCACTTTATTCAAAAGAAGAATTGAATGCTAATGTTGTTAGTTTCGGCGGTAAAGTAGCAGGCGAATTATTTATTTTCGATATCGTTGATGCATTTATCAAAGCAGAATACAAACCTACTGAAGAAAATAAAAAATTAATTGCTAAAATTAATCATTTAGAAGCACATAACGATAATCAAGCTAATCCTCACTTCTTTGATGAATTCTTAGAAAAATGGGACAAAGGTGAATATCACGATTAAGGAAGATGTGAAATGATTCTAACATTAACTTTAAATCCTTCAGTTGATATCTCTTACCCATTAGAACAGTTTCATCTAGATACTGTGAATAGAGTTAAAAAGACGAGTAAAACTGCTGGAGGAAAAGGATTAAATGTAACACGTGTATTATCAGAATTTGGCGAAAATGTGTTAGCAAGTGGCTTTTTAGGTGGCGCATTAGGTCAATTTATTGAAGAACAATTAACAGATGCTCAAATTGAACAGTCTTTCTTCAAAATAAAAGGAGAAACGCGAAATTGTATCGCTATTCTACATGAAGGACAACAAACTGAAATACTCGAACAAGGACCAACTATTGACAAGGAAGAAGCAGAGAGCTATAAAGCACATCTTTTAGAACTATTTAAAAGAGCTAATGTTATAGCGATGTCTGGAAGTTTACCTAAAGGTCTTAATACAAATTACTACGCTGATATTGTGAAATTAGCAAATGAACAAGAGCTACCTACGATTTTAGATAGTTCTGGTCAATCATTAATGGATGTATTGTTGAGCGAAAATAAGCCTTCAGTGATAAAACCTAATATTGATGAATTATCTCAATTATTACACACTACTGTCACTACAGATATCGATAGTTTAAAAGAAGCGGTTACTCAACCCATCTTCAAAGGTATTGAATGGATTATTGTTTCTTTAGGTGGCGATGGCGCTTTCGCTAAACATCATCAAACATTTTATAAAGTAAATATCCCCAAAATAGAAGTCGTTAATCCTGTAGGGTCTGGTGATTCTACTGTGGCAGGTATTGCATCAGGTCTTGTTCATCAACAATCCGATGAGGATTTACTGAAAAAAGCGAATGCATTTGGAATGTTAAATGCAATGGAGCATCAAACAGGTCATATCAATGTAGATAAATTTAAAGAACTATTCAAACAAATTGAAGTTATAGAGGTGTAATTCATGACAAAATCACAACAAAAATTAGCATCAATCGAACAATTAAGTAATCAAGATGGTATTATTTCAGCTTTAGCATTTGATCAACGTGGGGCATTAAAAAGAATGATGGCTGAACATCAAACAGAACCTCCTACAGTTGAACAAATCGAACAATTAAAAGTACTTGTATCAGAAGAGTTAACACAATATGCATCTTCTATTCTTTTAGATCCTGAATATGGCTTACCTGCTTCTGATGCACGTAATAAAGAGTGTGGTTTATTACTTGCATATGAAAAAACTGGATATGACGTGAATGCAAAAGGTCGTTTACCTGATTGCTTAGTAGAATGGTCTGCTAAACGTTTAAAAGAACAGGGTGCCAATGCAGTTAAATTCTTACTTTATTATGATGTAGATGATTCAGAAGAGATTAACATTCAAAAGAAAGCTTATATTGAACGAATTGGTTCAGAATGTGTTGCTGAAGACATTCCATTTTTCTTAGAAGTGTTAACTTATGATGATAATATTCCAGATAATAAAAGTGCTGAATTTGCAAAAGTAAAACCTCGTAAAGTAAATGAAGCAATGAAGTTATTCTCAGAAGAGCGATTCAATGTTGATGTGCTTAAAGTTGAAGTACCCGTAAATATGAATTTTGTCGAAGGATTTACAGAGGGTGAAGTTGTATACACAAAAGAAGAAGCAGCACAACATTTCCGTGATCAAGATGCAGCGACACATTTACCTTATATTTATTTAAGTGCTGGTGTATCAGCTGAATTATTCCAAGAAACATTAACATTTGCACATGATGCAGGTGCACATTTCAATGGTGTGTTATGCGGACGTGCGACATGGTCTGGTGCAGTTAAAGTTTATATTGAACAAGGAGAACAAGCCGCAAGAGAATGGTTACGTACAACTGGATATAAAAACATTGATGATTTAAATAAAGTACTAAAAACAACTGCAACATCTTGGAAAGCAAAATAACTTAGGGGAGGTTATTCATATGAACAGAGAAGAAGTACAATTACTTGGTTTTGAAATTGTCGCATATGCAGGAGATGCACGTTCAAAATTATTAGAGGCTTTAAACGCTGCTAATGAAGGTGATTTTGAAAAAGCTGAACAACTTACCGAGGAAGCAAATGAATGTATTGCAAATGCACATAAAGCTCAAACAAACTTATTAGCTCAAGAAGCGCAAGGTGATGACATTGCATTTAGTATTACAATGATTCACGGACAAGACCATTTAATGACAACGTTATTATTAAAAGATTTAATGAAGCATTTAATTGAATTATACAAAAAAGGGAGCTGACCCCTATGAATAAGTTAATAGCATGGATAGAAAAAGGAAAGCCGTTCTTTGAAAAAATATCCCGTAATATTTATTTAAGAGCGATTCGTGATGGATTTATTGCAGCAATTCCAATTATCTTGTTCTCAAGTATATTTATTTTAATCACATATGTACCTAACGTGTTTGGCTTTACTTGGAGTAAAACGATGGAAGGTATATTGATGAAACCATATAACTATACCATGGGTATTGTTGGTTTAAGCTAAAAAAGAGCCGTAAACGTTGATATGAAGCGGTTTACAACTCTTGATGATATGAATTGAATACGTTTTGAATACGTTATTACTAAAAACTAACATAATTTGCGAACTTTTCGGCCACTTTCTCACGCTGCTTTTCAGTAACGTGTGCATATATTCCCATTGTCGTTTGTATATCCCCGTGACCTAATCTATCTTGTACCTCTTGAACAGATAAGCCCGCTTCAAATAATAAAGAACAGTGCGTATGTCTAAAGCCATGTACTGTTATCCTTTTAAAATTATTCTTCTTACATATCAAATTCAAAGTTTCATTAGCATATACTCTATTTAGTCGTTTGTTCGTTTCTACATTCGTGAATATTTCTTGATGTTTGCTAGACGTATTATGTCCATGTTTAAGAGATAACACACGTTGTTGAGTACGCCACTCTTTTAATACCTCTAATGTTTTACTATCAACGCTGATCGTTCTAATAGATGAACGAGTTTTAGGCGTATCTATAAACTGCCTATGATTTAAGCCCTCTGCAAGCGTCTTATTCACGCTTAACGTCTGATTAGTAAAATCTATATCATTCCATGTTAAAGCCATTAATTCGCCACGTCTGATACCCGTAAAGGCAAGTGTACGAAATAAAGCATGATGTAATACATTATCTTTTACAAGCTCTAAAAACTGCTGCAATTCATCACTTGTATAGTATTTCATTGTTTCATGCTTCTGATTACTTTTCTTACGTGGTGCTTTTATGTGATTAAATGGATTATCAGTTATAATTTTTAAACTAATAGCATACTCAAAGATAGTAGACGCATATATACGCCCCTTTTTCGTTTCTGAATATGTTCGATACCATTCATTCACTACCTTTTGACAATGTGGCACGGTAATATCTTTAATAGCCATATTCTCAAAGTGTGGAAGTATCATCATTTTAAATGTTGTCATTGCTTGCTGATAGGTGCTTTCTTTTACTGTATTTCTATATTGTTCTAACCATAGTTCATATATTTGGTTAAACGTCATTATTTCAGTGTTTAAGAAGCCATTAGCTTGTACTTCTGTTTGCAGCTTAGCTTCTGCAATTTTGGCCTCTCTCTCAGTTTTAAAGCCACGTCTTGTTGTCCGCTTCTGCTTACGAGTAATTGGATCAACACCGAGATATGCAACAAACATATACGCCGTTGAGCCGTCTTTCTTTTTATATTTCTTAATCATTGTAAATCAATCCTTTCTACTTGCCCGCATGCGTTTGATTGGATTGAACACACCTTTGAGAGTGGTTACTCATTGGTGCGGTAATAGTATGTATGAACTCGTAAGCAAAAAGGACAAAGATTTTCTGCTAATCAATTAATTTATTTATTTCTCTTCTTAGTTCTTGTAATTTATCTGTTGGTAAATTTTTAATCTCATCTTTCATTTCTTCAAATAAAGGTGAATTGGCTACCGAAAAAGAAACATCTAATCTAATTAAATCAGTATCAATTTCAAAAGGCACACTATCAGCAATTTTTTCTTTTATACGAATAGTGTCATTATAATAATCAAAGAATTCTTGTTTAAATCCTTTTTTTAACAAATCTTCATACTCGTCTTTCTCAATAGTTGCCTCTGACAAAACGTAAAGTTCTTCATCAGTATTAAAATCTTTTCGATAAATATCAACTACCACGCTATCTAATATTGCTTTAAAAATATATTCTTCATCATTAATAAAATATCTTATAAAAATATATTCATAAGGAATATCACGAAATTGTTGTTTGTCATATTTAAAAGTGTGTTTTTCTTCTTTATATTTTAAATCTTTAAATTCAATATTAATTGGTGAATATAAGAGTAAATCAGATAATCCGATATCGAAATAATTACATAAAGAATTGATAGTATCATACTTAATATTTTGATTTTCATTTCTTATTAAAGATAAAAGTGTAGGTCTTGTTATTCCAGTTTCTTCTGACAATTTAGATTGGTTAACACCAAACATTTTCATTAATTCTTTTAAAGTACAAATAATCATACAAATACCTCCAATATCTATTATGCATGTTTTGTTTATAAAAATCCATTAATAATAAAAGAAAATGCAAAAAGTATTTGCAAAAAAGATTTGTATATGTAAAAATAGTTTTTGAAGTTATTGTTTACTTAAATAGCTATAATTCAATAACTTTTGTAAAAAAAACATTCAAAAGGAGGATTTAGATGACAGTCATAGTTAATGATGAAAAGGTTAAGTATTTAATGTTTCTAAATGGATATAACAACAATAGTTTAGCTGAAGCACTAAACATTGGAAGTTCTTATTTAAGTTTAATCTTAAAGAATAAAAGAAAACCATCTCCTATATTAGCTAAAAAATTAGCTGAAAAGTTAGGAGTTAATATTGATGATATTTTTATTTTTAATGAAAAGGAGACTTCTAAATGAGTACACCGATTTTAAGTGAAGCCGCTTCAATCGAGTTAGCAAACGGTATATTGAAACTAGCAGAGCAAATCGCTCAACAGAAGCTAGAACAACAACAGAAGCGGTGGCTTACACAAACAGAAGTAAGAAAGTTATACAGATGTACACATAGTGATGTTACAGAGTGGGAGCGTTTAGGACTTACTAAACGTAAACAGGGACGAAGCTATTACTATGATCGTCAAGAAATAGAAAAATTTTTAGAAAGTCAAAAATATTAAAAAATCTTGCCCGCAAGCGAGTGAATAAGTGTATTAGTAATAATCAATTTCGGAGGTTTTAAATGATAAAACAAATTTTTAACGGCACGGAAATTAGATTTATAGAAAAAGACGGAGAACATTGGGCAATAGCGAGTGATATAGCTACTGTATTAGGTTTTAGAGATTCTTTTAATGCTACAAAGAATTTACCTAATCATGTAAGAGGTACTCTCAAAGGTAGTACCACATCAGATAAGAAGAAAGCTAGAAAGTATCAAGATTATACGGTCATTAATGAAAAAGGTATTTATAGATTAATCATGCGTTCAAACAAAAAGGAAGCGGAAGACTTTCAAGACTGGATATGTGATGTGTTAGTTGAGTTACGACAAACAACAGGCTTAAAAGATTATGAAGCTTTCCGTATGACTGATAAGCAAATACAAAAAGACGCTATGAACAAGCTGAAAGAAGCAAATCAAACAGCTAAGCGAGTAGATTACATTAAAGCAAACACAATATCAGATAAAGCAACATCAACGCTATATGGCTTTAAGAAGATGATTAAAAAAGGTGCAATGACACCTGAAATGTTAGCAACTCGACAAACAATATTAACTGATGTAGTTGATCTAATGGCTGCAAAAAATCGTTTTGGCTTAGATGTTAAAGTGAGTGAAACTATTTACGGTAAATACAACAAACAAGAAGAAGCGGAGTGATAAAATGCTTAGGTTTCTGAATGAACTTATTTATATCTGTGTAATAACCATATTTTTAAATATGTATTCTGAATTACATTATGCATTAGCATTTTTCTTATTCTCAAGCATGGTAGCTATTATCAAGTTTGATATTCGAGATGAACAACGCTCGTATCTCTATAAAGCATATAGAGAACATTTACAAAACAGTAGAAGAATTTAAGTAGAATGTATAAAAATAATAAACTGCTTCGATATGAAGCAATAGGAGGATTTAAAAATGGATAATCAAGATGTTCGAGTAATCAAAGAAATATATGAGTTATTAAATAGTGCAATAAATGATAAATGACAAATTTATGTTCATTTAGTAGAAGAAGGTAACCAAAAATGGAGAGAAACGCTTAACCGTGAACAACAACTACAATTTATTTGTGAGTTGGTTATGCAACAAATAGAAAACAATTTCGAGTGGGAGGAATAAAAATGAATTTAGAAATTAAAAATATATTGAATGATATAGAAATAATTAAAGAAAAAATTAATGACGTAATGACGTCTTTTACATGGTTTGATGAAGAATATTTTATTCATGAGCCTAATCATGTATTAAATAAAAATGAAATTTTAGCACATGGTTATAGATATCATGAACATAGAATACAAAATACACAAACGATTGATTTAATGTGTATGTACTTAAAAGAGTTTGATAGCTTATTAGAACAATTTAAAGAATTAGATAAAAAAGAAACGTTTTCTATTCCAAGCGACCAAACCGAAATAGAAAACGCTGATAAATAGTTTTTTAAGCAAACTAAAAATCTAACTGAAAGGATAACACTATGGGTGATATAAAACAATCAAATAAACAGCCTAATTACTACTCTATTTTACCTGCAAACGTGAGATATGACAATCGTCTTAATGATAGTGAAAGAGTAATATTTGCAGAAATTACGGCATTTAGTAATGAATATGGCTATTGTACTGCTAGCGATGAGTATTTCGCTAGCTTGTACGGTCATAATGAATTAACGATATTAAACAGGATTAATCATTTAAGAAAACTAGGTTACTTAAAGATCACATATAAGTATATAGATAAGGTATTACAAAGACAGATAGCACCAGTGTTATATGAAAGTGAGGGTGGTAACTATGAGTGATAGATTAATTGATGTTACAGGTGGATACGGAACAATTTATAAGCAAGTCATGAAAGAGCCTAATTTAAGTATAGAAGCTAAGGCTATATATTGTTATCTATCTTCTTATGCTGGTGGTAAAGATATAGCTTTCCCAAGTGTTAGCCTTATTTGTCACGAATTAAATATAAGTAAAAACCGCTTCTATAAGCATAGAAATGAATTAGTTGATAAACAAATCATTTCAGTAAAGAGAGAGCGTACTGAAAACGGATTTAGCAAAAATATTTATACAATCAATCATCATTTCGTATGTCGCAGTTTTGAAGATATACAAAATGTAGACATACAAAACGTAGATATAAGAAACGTAGACATACAAAATAAAGACACTAAGAATAACAGTATTAAGAAAAACAATAATAAGAATAACAGGGAGAAGAAAAACAGTAGTAGTAGTTACGACACAACAACAGCTTACAATTTCCTTTTGAATAATTTTGTTGAAATGCAAAACACTAATAAACAAAAAGAAGTAAGCAACCTCGTACAAGATATTAAAGGTAATACGCTAGATGTAGTAAAGGTAGCGACTAACTACTGTAAGGATAATAACAAAGGCCTTAACTACTTTATAGCAGTAATTAAAAACTGGATAGCTGATGATGTAGACACTAAAGAAAAGGCACTAGCTAAAGTGACACCTAACAATAAGAAACATAATAAAACTGATGAAGTATTTGCAGCAATGGAAAAAGAGTTAAACACTAACGAAAATAAAAACCAAACAATACATGAAGCGGATAATGTTTTTACTTTTTATGAAAATAATGGATTTGGTCGTCTTAATTCTACAATCGTAGAAAAGATAGACGCATGGAGAGAAGATTTCAACGGTAATGACAATATAGTTATCGAAGCATTAAAAGAAGCGATTAACAACAACGTTTATAAGTGGGCATATGTGAATAGTATTTTGGTTAGTTGGTATCAAGAGGGCATTAATTCAGTTAAAGATATAGAAGCACGTAAGAAGCAAAGAAATAAATTGAATAATAATAAATCATTTTTAGATCGTTTAGCAGATGATGAAGAAGAAAATTCACAATACAGCGAATTATTTTAAGGAGTGATTGCATGAAAAGTATTACTGACATTGACTTAATGAAGAAGTTACACAATAAAGTGATTGATATGCAACTTGACCTTAAATGTAGTAGATGTGGCAATAGATACGATTACTATAAGTTTGATAACGGACAAGAGGAGCGTATCGGGTGCGATTGCTTCATGATTGAGAAAGCCAAACAAAGTACGAGCAATTACAAAGCGAAACAGAAGCGGTTAGATATTGAAAGAGTATTTAAACAATCAATGCTTAATGATGACTTATTAAAGGCTCATTTCGATAATTACAAACCTACTAATTCTGACTTACTAGAAGCTAAACAGATTATGCAGAAGTATGCTGCGAACTTCTCACTAGATAATCCAACTTCTTTATTACTTCATGGAACATATGGAATTGGTAAAAGTCATTTAGCAATGTCTATTGTAAAAGAAGTGAAGAAAAAAGGTTATACAGCTTTATTTATTGATGTAACGGAACTCATTACAGCATATAGAGATACCTATACAAAAACATCAGACGTGACAGAGAAACAACTCGATCAACTTATTAAAGACGTAGATTTACTTGTGATTGATGATTACGGTACATCATTAACCAATTATGGATTAAGTAAGATGTTTAATGTAGCTAACTTACGAACTGGAAAACACAATATTATTACCACTAACAATACAGCAAAAGAATTAACATTAACTAAAGATAGTAAGAAGATATTTAGCCGACTAATGAAGAATACAAAGATTATTAAAATGCACGGTGCAGATTATCGGTTAAAAGACTTTCATTCATAAATAGAGTTACGGGCTATTATGTCCGTGACTTCTTTTCGTATTTAAGGGAGGGGCTGAAATACTCCGTATAGTTAGTAAGATTTAAGTAATCGCTTGATAACATTTTTTATAACTAAATTCTAGAAACTAAAAATCTAAAATAGAATTAATCATTTTAAAGCCTATTTTAGAGCATTAAATAAAAATTGATATAAGTAATAGTATGAGAATATAAGGCTTCTAAAATAAGTTGTTACAGTGCTTAGAATTAATTTTAGAACATCTTTAATTGAAAAGAGGGTTAAAGAGATATGAAAGTATTAGAAAAAGAAAATAAAGCAATCATTGACGCATGGAATGTATTATTTGAAGATAACGACTATCAAACGCTCATTAAAGAGTTAGATAGCTTTCTTGATGAAACTAAAGCACTTAGAGAAGCGGGATATAGCAATAGTGAGATAGACAAACAACAGCTATCTAAAGTGGATAAACTAGAACAAAGTTTTAAGACTTTTGCTATAAGTAAGTTACAGAGTATTAACGATCAATTATGTATTATGCAGAGTGAAGCGCTAGAGCAAGAGATAGACAATCCACATGCTGAAATTATTAAACGACAAGATTTACAAGCAAGACTATCACTAATAACTAATGATGAAGCGATTGCTCTTATAAAACATTTAGCACCAACTGACACTAAAATATATGAGATATATCTATACGAGAACTTAATAAATAACCGCTTCAATGAGTTAGAGAAGAAGCATGTAGCGAAAGACTTCGAGAAACTTAAAGAAAAGGTGTTATATCCTTATTCAGATGAAATTGAGTATAAAAGGTTAGTAAGTGAAAGAAACACGTTAAACACGCTTAAAATGAATTATTTGGGCATACCAGCAACTAAAGATGAAGCGGGCTACATTGGTGTACGTTCAGTTAAACAACGTTACTTAGATGTACTAAGCAATAATGAATAGGAGTGTATGAATGAATATTAAACGAGTGAAACATTGTTTATATTACCGTGAAGCAAAGATAACAGAATATGCACTATTAACGGAATTTAGTCCACAGTTTATAAATTCAAAGATAAAAGGTATCAAATTGCAAATAGAAGCAATGTATTACTTAAATATCTCTCATTCAACTTCTAGTGATGTATTTGGGTTTGTATCAGTATCATATCCACTAGAGAAGCTTGTTATACATATACTAGAAGAAAAGGCTAAGCTAAACGCATATATTAAACGATCAAGTAAGAAACTAGCACTATTTAAAGAAGTGGTTAAAGGATATACACCAAGTGAACAAAAAGAAATAATGTATTACATTCGTTCTAATGGTGCAGCAATAGATAGTGAACTGATTAACCGTTTAAGATGTGATTTATATAAAGCCATTCATTCACATAAAGTGGGTGCTAAGGTGTGAAGTATGATAAAGAAGCGATTAAACAATTTGTAAAAGAATACCATAATACGACTACGATTGATGTTAAAGAGAGTGAGTTAGATATAGATAACTTCTTTGAAATTAGTGATGATGTCGAAGCGGTAGAAGTAAATGATAATATCGACAATCAAATCTTTTTTAATGAACTAGAGCAAATTGTAGATAGAGTGGGAACAGATAAAGAGTACTTTGTATTTTATTTATTGTGTCAGGGTAAGTCGTTAAACGAAGTAGGAAAGGTATTTAATCTTTCGGGAGAACGTGTTAGACAAATGTATAACGGTTTGTTAGATAAGATTGTAAATGAAGCTAGTTAATACCCCCCACTCTAAACATTTAAAGAGTAAAAGTGTTATTGGAGAACGGCGAGGGGTGTCTACTTTCCAAATTTATTATTTTTTTCACGCGTGAGGGGGGTGGGGTATCAAATATGAAATTGTTGGAAAATGTTGGACAAATTCAAATAGGGGCGTTCAAATACCCCGCCTATTATTGTTATTTTGTTATATCGTTTGTTCACTCCCCATTTAGTGAAAGTATCAATAAGACTTTAAAAATGTGGGGAAATGTTGGGTATTTCAATAATGAATTTGGTATGAAAAAGCTGTTACTTAATAATGAGTAGCAGCTTATTTGATTAAACTTTTTTGTGTGACCAAAATTATTGCTCAAATATGAGTGTAATCTATCATGAAATTGTTGGATAAATTTTAATGAATACCCTAGAAAAGCCTAGCTTAAAAAGGGTACTTACTCAATTTTGAGTAGGTGCTTTTTGATTAGACTTTTTTGACTAAGCAAAGCTATCTCTCATAAAAAGTTTGAGCTTATTAAAGTTGATCATTTTTGGATGTGTACTTTTAATTAATGCTAAATAATGCAAATTTTTGAAGGGGTTTAATTGTCTTTAACGTCAGTTATACCAATGTATCTAGCAAATTTTAAAATTTAAAAATTAACATCGAGAAAAAGAGAGTAATTAAGCAAAGGAACGACATTAACGACGGGTTAAAAAAGAACATAGTCATTTTTGACTTTATACCTTTAATTAACTTTAATTTTCGAGAGATTTAAAACTATATAGAAGCTATGAGCTTCTAAGTGTAGAAAATGATTATTAAGATCAATAATTAAAATCAACTAAAATACTATATATTACTACATTTCATATTAGGTTTTCTTAGGTAGTTGAATGTTAAATATTGTTAAGCTGCTTTGAATAAGTGGGTGCTAAATGATGAAATATGATGAAAAATTTTAAAGAATACAGGGGGGATAAAGTGATGAGAAAAGGTAGAGGTAGTCAAGTTTTTAGTGAGTAGATAGTAAAATTGATTTCTATAAAAATTAGGACTACCCAATTTTGGGTTATCCTATAATACATATGAAATAATTAGCAGCGTCCAAATTTGGACTTTGCAAAAATCCAAAGGTTTACCAAAGGTAGAGCAAATATAAAATGTACAAGGTTTATACAAAGTAAGTAAAAAATAGTGCGATTTTGGATAGGTACAAAAATTTATGTAACGAAAAATCGGAAGGTTTTCGTAAGGTAGTCAAAAAATGGGAAGATTTTGGGAAGGTAGTAAAAAATAATAAGGTTATATAAAGGTTACAGAGAAATAAACGTAAGTTTTCGTAAGGTAGCAGTGTTTTTTAAGCCTATTTAAACCACTTAACGTATATTAGGTATAAAGTATCAATACCGCTATTAGAGGCTTTCTAAAACGCTCTCTGAAGCTTATAAGAGATAAACCGCTTCTATATGTTAAAACCTTACATTTACTTATTCAATACAAAGATTAATTAGCTTATATATTCTATAATTAGTACTAGGTACTAAAATGACTTTAAAAAACTTGAAATTTAGAGGTGTATTACTTTGCTAACGATTGAAAGACACGATATTAAGAAATTAGAGGACTATATAGAACGTATAGAGCAGTATCGCAAGGAAATGAAGTTTACACACTTTGAATTACTAAATGATGAAGCGGGTAACGTAGGTTTAAAATATAAATATGAAAGATTATGTAATATAGTTAATGGGGTAGATCAATTAATAGATGAAGCGGACAACGAAACTAAAGAAATTATGCGTTTTAGGTATTGGGAGTGTCCTCTAGGGTGCTACCAGTGGCAAGATATAGCCGACTACTTCGGTATAAGTAAAACAAGTATGTTGCGTAAACGTGACGCTATAATCAGACGTTTAGCAACGCTTATAGGCTATGTATAGCGTTTAAGTAGGCGTTTTGTATATTTAGTTTTAATTAAGGGATTAGTTTGTTAGTATCAAATTTAAAGATATCTAGGAGGGAATATAAATGGGGTCAGTTCTCACTGTTGTTTTAATATTCTTAATTTTATCTCTAGTCTTTAAATCTCTTAAGAAAAAGAAGTAAGAGAGATATACATATTTGAGTAGTATTAATTTTAAGTTATAAAAAGTAAGCGTTTTCTCTTTACATTTAGAGCCTTTTATAAGATAATAACCG